>NZ_JBPGXO010000031.1:0-53916 GCF_056755555.1 Luteibacter sp. SVR4-7G
GGTGATGCTTGCACACCATCTCCGCCATGAAGGCGTATTCCGCAGGCACCTTGAGTCGCGCCGAGATCGCCTGCACCGGTTCGATGCCGCGCTGCTCGTGCATGATGTGTCGCGGCAGCACGTCGGCGGGCGTCAGCGCCTTGCCCAGGTCGTGGGTGAGGGCGCACCAGCCGACCAGCGCGTCGCCGGGCGCGAGTTTCGCGGCGGCGTCGAGCACGAGTTCCACATGGATGCCGGTGTCGACCTCGGGATGGAATTCCGGACGCTGCGGCACGCCGTATAGCGCATCGACTTCGGGAAAGAGCACGCGGAGCGCGCCGCTGTCGCGCAGCACACGGAGGAAGGCCGACGGCATCGGTTCCGACAGCGCCTTGCGCGTTTCCGCCCACACCCGCTCGGGCACCAGGTGATCGACTTCGCCTTCGTCCACCATGCGCCGCATCAGCGCCATGGTTTCGTCGGCCACCGTGAAGCCCATTGGCGCATACCGTGCGGCGAAGCGGGCGACACGGAGCAGCCGCACGGGATCCTCGGCGAACGCGGCGGACACATGGCGCAGCGTCCGCGTTTCGATGTCGCGCACGCCGCCGAAAGGGTCCACGAGGGTTCCGTCGGCGCGCTGTGCAATGGCATTGATCGTGAGGTCGCGCCGTTCGAGGTCCTGCTCCACCGTGACCGACGGATCGGCATGGAAGGCGAAGCCGTGGTAGCCGCGACCGGTCTTCCGCTCGGTGCGGGCCAGCGCGTATTCCTCCTTGGTCTGCCCATGCAGGAACACCGGGAAGTCCTTGCCCACGGGCCGGTAGCCCGCGGCGATCATGTCTTCGGGCGTGGCGCCTACCACGACCCAGTCGCGGTCGATCACCGGGCGGCCCAGCAACTGGTCGCGGACCGCGCCGCCGACGAGGTAGATGTCCATGCGTGCGCTCAGGGCCGGCGGCGGGCGCGCGCTTCGTCGAGCCGACGCTGGCGCACGGAGGGGCCGAGCAGGCGCGGCAACCAGGCGGACAGCCGCTGCGGATGGATGCCGAGTTGTGCGAGACCGTCGGCCTGGCCCACGGAATCCGTGAGCAGCGAGCGGAAATTGTCCGGCGTGAACGGCTTGCCCGGCACGAATTGCGCGACCTGCGCCTGCAGGCGGCCGAGCGCGTCGGGCATGGGCAGGACCATGCGGCGCCGGCCAGCCGCGTCGCGGATCGCCCGCACGATGTCGATCAGGGTCCAGGTCTCCGGTCCGTACAGTTCGTAGGTGCGCAATACCGAAGAAGGATCGGCGACGGCGCGGGCGATCGCTTCCGCCACGTCGCCGACGTAGACCGGCGCCATCTTCGCCCGCGGCCGTGGCAGCGGCACGACGGGGGCGATGCGCAGCAGTCCGTCGAAGCGCGTCACGAGACCGTCGCCCGGGCCGAAGATCGTGCTCGGCTCGTAGATCGTCCAGTCCAGCGTGGAGGTTTTCACCAGCGCTTCCGCTTCCCCGCGGGAGCGGAGATAGGCGGACGAGCCTTGCCCCGCCTTCAGTGAACTCATGAGGTGCAGACGATGCACCCCGGTGTCGCGGCAGGCTTCCACGACGAGGCGCGCCAGCTCTACGTGCGCGCGCTGGAAGGTGTTCCGGCCGCTTTCGTTGAGGATGCCGACGAGGTGGATGACGGCATCCGCGCCGGCGATGTGCCGGCGCAGGGTCGGGGGATCGTAGACATCGGCACTGACCACGGTGACATTGCGCCCGACCGTGCTTTGCCGGTGCGTCTCGCGGTTGCGCGAAAGCAGGAGCAGGCGATGCCCGTCGGCGGCGAGCCGGGGCACGAGGCTGCCACCGAGGAAACCGGTGCCGCCGAGAATGACGATGCGTAGGGACTTCATGCGGCCAGCCTAGGCCGCTTCTGCGCCGGCGCCAAGCGGATCATTGCCTCGGTTCCTGCGCGGCGGGTGCCGAGGACGCCTCGGCCGGTGCCGGCTCCATGACGGCGGGCGTCGTGGGCGGGGCCGGCTTCGCCGCCGCGGGTGCGGGGCAGGTCACAGGCTTGCGTACGGCGCCGCTGGCCGGCAGCGAGTAGGTGCTGCCGAGAGGGGTCATGCGGCTGGCGATGGACAGGGCGTTTCCGTTGAGACGCCAGTCGTAGATGACGGCGAAGGCCATCACGCGGGCGACGTACTCGCGGGTTTCCTTGTACGGGATGCTGGCGACGAAGAGGTCGGGCTCGAGGGTGCCGCGCGCTTCCACCCACTGGTCGACCTTGTTCGGCCCCGCGTTGTAGGCGGCGCTGGCAAGCCAGGGCGCGCCGTTGTAACGGGCGGCCATCTGGGCGAGGTAACGCGTGCCCAGCACGATATTCGTGGTGGGTTCGTAGAGGCTCTCGCCGCCGGCCCAGGACAGGCCATTGCGCTTCGCCACGAGTGCCGCGGTGCCCGGGAGCAATTGCATCAGGCCGCGTGCGTCGGCGCCGGAGCGCGCATCGCTCATCCAGGCGCTCTCTGCGCGGATGATCGCGTACGCCCACGGCGCCTCGATGCCGGCCTGGCTGGACTGCTCCACCACGCCGTCCTGGCGCGCCAGGGGAAAGCGCTGCTCGTAAAGCCGGAGCGCATCGCCGGAAGACAACCCGAACACGGCGCGGTCATACCAGCCCTTGCGGAAGGCCAGGTCGGCGGCAAGCTGCTTCGTCTCCGCGTCGCGATTGGCGAGTGCCGCTGCCCATTCGCGCCGCGCGAACTTCTGCAGGCCTACCGCATACAGCTCGAAGGCGCGGTCGAGGCCGGGATCCGACAGCAGCGCGGCCTCGCGGGTTTCATCGGTGGCCATGCTCGAGGGGCAGATGGCGTACGCCGCGTTGACGCGGTCGGCGGCGAGGAAGCCGAAATAGGTGGCCTCCTGGGCCACGGAGCGGTACAGGGCCTGCGCCTCGGCTTGTCGCCCCAGTTTCGCGAGCACGAACGCGCGGAAATAACGCCACTCGCCGTCGTCCTTTTGCGATTCGCCGAGCGCATCCAGCGCGGCCAGCGCCGCGCTCCAGTCCTGCCGGGCAAGCGCCACGCGCACGCGCCACTCGCGCGTCGCATCCGTCTGCGCGCCCGCGGGAAGGGCCGCCAGGCGGGCGAGTGCCGACTCGTCGAAGTCGGTGGCATGGAACAGCGCCAACGCATTCTCGACGGCGCCGCGCTGCTGCTCGCTGAGGGTGAAGCGCGCGCCGAGCGACTGCCATGCGGCATCGGCCGCCGTGGACTGTTTCCGCGCCATGCGCTGCAGCGCCAGGGTCAGCGCCTGCCGGTGGCGCGGCGTGTCCGGCCAGGTGGAGGCCGCACCGAGGGCGGCAGCGGGATCGTTGAGGGCCTGCCCGATGCGCTGCGCGGCGATGGCGTCGGCGGGTGGCAGCCAGGGCGCCAGGGAGGCGACGGTGCCGCCCTTGCCGGCGTCGGCGGCAGCATCGATGCGCGACCACAGCCGGTCCGTCGTCAGCAGACCCTGGTCGTGCGCGGCGGCGATGACGGGATCGCAGGCGTTGGGCAGGCTGGCCTTCTTCCACAAGTCGGCAAGGTCGCGCTCGAACACCAGCGGCTCCCCGCGCGCCAGCTTCGCCTGCAATGCGAAACAACTCAGATTGTCGCCCAGGCCCGGCTGGTACATGGCGCTGAACGTGGTCCAGTCCTTGCGCCGGGCGAGTTCGCCGAGGAAGTCGCGGCGGAGGTCGGCAGCGGGAATCAGCCCCGGATAACGCGCGAGGTAGACGTCCACGCGTGCGCGGTCGAGCGTGCGCAGATCGTGTTCCAGGGCCGCCGCTTCCAGGTAAGGAAACAGCACATAGTTTTCCAGCCCGGACGCCTGCGCCCTCCATGCGTCGCCGCCCTGCTGCTGTGCCGCGGCATAGGCCTGGCGGAAGCGGGCGCGCTCGGCATCCGTCCCCGCGGCCATGGCCGCGGTGGCGGCAACGAGGCCGCAGACGGCGAGGGCGAGAGTGGCCAGGGCGCGTCGAGCCGTCATCGGTCTTCCTTTCACGAGTACATACCAGGGCAATTGTAGGGAATACCGGGCGCAGGCCGGATGAACGACCGACACGAAGGCATTCGCCCTCGCGGGCGCGGCCCGCTAAGCTTGCCGCGCTGACTTTCTGCTCCCTACTGGAACGGCATGACGCCCCACACCTCGTCCGCGCGGTTCGCGCGCCCGCTCGCATGGATCGTCCTCGTCATCGCCGCCGCGTTCGGCGCAGCGTACTGGTGGCTGCTGGGACGGCCGGTGGATCTGCCGGATTCGCCCACCGCGAAGATCGCCTGCGTGTCGTACGCACCCTTCCGCTTCGACGGCGAAACGCCCTTTGACCCGCACGCATTCATTTCGCCCGAGCGGATCGACGCCGACCTCAAGGTCCTGTCCACCCGCTTCGACTGCGTGCGCACGTACTCGATGAGCCAGGGGCTGGGTGCGGTGCCCGACATCGCCGGCCGCTACGGCATGAAGGTGTTGATGGGCGTATGGCTGGGCCGCGACCTGGCAGCCAACGAGCGCGAGGTGCAACTCGCCCTCGCGGCGGCGAAGCGCGATGCGGGAAGCCTGCGCGGCATCGTCGTCGGCAACGAGGTGCTCCTTCGCCAGGAGCTGACCGAAAAAGCCTTGGCCGGCTACATCGAGCGGGTCAATGCGGCCACCGACGTGCCGGTCACCTATGCCGACGTATGGGAGTTCTGGCAGCGGCATCCCGCCCTGGCCAAGGTCACCGACTACGTCACGATCCATATCCTTCCTTACTGGGAAGACGAACCCGTGGCGCCCGAGAAGGCGATACGGCATGTCGCAGACGTCTATCAGCGGATGAAGGCGGAGTTCCCCGGCAAGCAGGTGATGATCGGCGAGACGGGGTGGCCCAGCGAAGGGCGCACGCGACGCGACGCCAGCGCCAGCTTGATGAACGAAGCGCGCTACCTGCGCGAGTTCCTCAGCTATGCCGCCACCGTGGACATGCCGTACAACGTGATCGAGGCGTTCGACCAGCCCTGGAAACGCGACCTCGAAGGCACGGTGGGCGGCTTCTGGGGCATCTTCGACGTGCAGGGCCGGCCGAAGTTCGCGATGAGCGGTCCGGTGGTCGAGGAGCCGCGCTGGTGGTGGGCGATCGCGGCAGGCGGCCTCGGTGTCATCGTCTTCCTCGCAGGTGGCGCCTTCCGCCGTCGCTGGCGTGGCGTCGCCGGCTGGGCCTCGCTGGCACTGTCGGGCTTCGCCACCGGTACCGCGCTCGCGGCGCACGCACGGCTGCTGTACTTCGCCTGCCGCAATCCGCTCGAGTGGGCGGTGGGCATCGCGGCCGGCATCGCCGCTGCGATGACGGCGTTCTCGCTCGCCCGCGCGGTCGCCGCGCGCCTTGCCGCGCCGGTGAATCCCGCCGAGGTGGCGCCGCCGCCGGCCCAGCGGCGCCTGTGGGGCATCGCATGGACCGACGCCTTCACGCCGCAGCGTTTCCTCTGGATGTTCGTCCTCGCGCTGTACGGCATCCTGATGGTCTTCAACGGCCGTTACCGCGATTTCCCCGTAGGCCTCTTCGCGATGCCGTGCATCGGCTTCTTCCTGCTTGCGCTGCTGCGCACGCGCGAAGCCCCGCTCATGCCGCTCGTGGAAGAACGCCTGCTGTCGGTCTGGCTGCTGGTCCTGGGCCTCGCGGTGGTGGTGCAGGAGTTCGGCGCCAACGCAGTCGCATGGGGCTGGCTGCTGTTCAATCTCGCCCTGGCCCTGCCCGTGCTGCTTGCATGGCGCCGCGCCACCATTGCTGCCCTGTAGGAGCGCGCCCTGCGCGCGACATCTTTTGAGGCCGTGACATGGAGCTGGCGCGCCAGCTTGGGGATTGACGCGAAAAGGTGTCGCGCGCAAGGCGCGCTCCTACACACAATCAGGCGATGGCAGTTCCCGCCCGCTCGGACTGCACGCGCACCAGCCGCAGCGTGCCGACCAGCAGGGCCAGCGCACCGCCTTCGTAGCAATACAGCTGCAAGGCGACGACGCCGAGGCATACGGCGAGCGCAGCGGCGAACGCATGCCGCCAGAACACCGCGAGCAGCGCCGCGAGTACAGCCGCATAGCCGTAGCCGTAGCTGAGGAATCCCTGCACGACGGCATTGCGCAGGCCGCACCACCACGGTCCGGCCTGCGCCTCGCAGGCATGCGCCATGTGTGGCGGTTCGATGACCGCGTAACGTGTAACGGCGGCGGCCAGCGCCACGACGGCGATGACGACCCAGGGCAGGGCGGTGCGGAAGTTCGCTTTCATTTCGGGTGAGATACCTGTTCCATGGTTGCCGCGCCGGCGGCCTGTGCGAGGGACATGGGCAGGCGGATCTCCGCTGCCAAGGGCAGATGATCGGAGAAGGCGCGCGGCAAAGTCCACGTCCGGTCGAGCTTGATGTCGGCGGAGGTGATGATGTGATCGAGCGCGCGTCGCGGCTTCCAGCTCGGGAAAGTTGGCGTCGCCACCGCCGGCGGTTGCAGGGACGTGCGGTCGAAGAGGTGGCGCATCTCAGGGCTGGCCGGCTCGGTGTTGAGGTCGCCCATCAGCACGGCATGCGGATACGGCGCAAGCAGTTCGGCGATGAAGGCGAGCTGGCCCATGCGCGCGGCCGCGCCAAGGGAAAGATGCGCGATCACGATCACCAGCGCGCCGGTCCCCTCGCCGAAGCGGACGAACAGCGCGCCGCGGCCCTTGATCCGGCCGGGCAACGGGTAATCGATGACTTCGCTGGGTTCGATGCGGCTCAGCAGCCCGTTGGCGGAATGCGCCACCCGCGCCATCGGCCGGTTCGGCTGGTGGCTCCAGTACGGCATGCCCGCCGCCTCGGCGATGTAACGGGTCTGGTTGAGGAAGCCGGAACGGAGGCTGCCCGCATCCGCTTCCTGCAGGCCGACCACGTCGAACTCGTGGAGCATCTGGGCCAGGGAATCGAGGTTGTCCAGCTTGGAGCGGCCGGGCAGCACGGCATTGACGCTACGGGTGAGGTAATCGCTGTACCGCTGGACGCTCGCGCCGGCGAGGATATTGCAGCTCAACAGGCGCAGCGTGCGCTCCGGAGCGGGTGAAACGATCGGCGTGGCGCGGGTCATGGATGCTGCATCGATTCTCGGCTGGCCCATGGGGGCCAGAGGATGCCCCCGGCCATGTGAACGGGGGGCATCGGAGGAGGGGCGGTTTACTTGCCGCCCTTGAGTTCCCGGTCCACCAGGTACTTGGTTACGTCGTTGAGCTGGTCGAAGTCTTTGATGTCCTTGCTGCGGTACTTGCCATCGACCACGACGGTGGGCGTACCTTCGATGCCCCACGCCTGGATCAGCTTCGTGTCCGCTTCGATCTGCTTCTTCACTTCGGGGCCCCGCGCCGTCGCGATGAACCTGGCGCTGTCGATGTTGTAGTGCTGCTTGTACCAGTCGGCCAGTTCTTCGAGGGCGTTGAGTGGCAGGTGCTGGTTCCACTTGGCGTCGAAAAGCTCGCCCGTGGACTTGTCCGGCGCGCCAAGCTTCTTCGCCGCGTAATAGGCTTGCGCGAACGGCAGCCACGCGTCGTTGAACGCGGCCGGCATGCGGTGGAACTGCACGTTCTTGGGAAGCTCCTTCTGCAGCGCCTCGACCTTGGGCTCGTAATGCGCGCAGTGGATGCAGCCAAACGAGAACACCTCGACCACCTCCACCTTGCCGGCAGGGCTGAGGCGCTGCGGAGTGGCGATGGAGGCGTACTCGGTGCCGTCGGTGAAGCTCGGCGCGGTGCCCTCGGCGGGACGGGCACTGCATCCGGCGGCCAGCATGAGGCCGGCGAAGAGGAGCGAAAGGCGCTTTAACATGGAGGTCTCCGGCTGGGGTCGATTCGCGGTCACTTGCCCGCGGCTTCCTTGGTGACGAGCCACTGGGTGAGCTCGACGGCCTGCGGATACCCGCCGGCGGTGATCGGGGTGAGGCGGTACTTGCCGTTCACGACGATCGTGGGCGTGCTATCGACCTCGTAGGCGCGGATCAGTTCATCGGCGCGCTTCATCTTGGTATTGATGGTGAAGGAGTTGGCGGTGGCGACGAATTCCTCCGGCTTCACGCCGAACTTCGCGTAGAACTTGGCCACGTCGTCGATCGTCGGCCATGCCGCAGGCGCCTTCGGCTTGCCTGCCTTCTGGTCCATGATGCCGAGCTCGCCGCTCTTGAACACCGCGTCGAACATGGCGTCATGGCTCTGCGTGTCCACGCCGAACGCCTGCGCGGTGAGGTAGGCGCGCTGCAGGAGCGGCCAGTTCTCGTCCGGGCGGAACGAGGCCGGGGTATACGTCATCACCGTGCCCCTGGGCAGGTTTTTGGCCAGCTCGTCGACGATGCCGTGGAACTGGAAGCAGGCCGGGCAACCGTACGAGAAGACCTCGGTGACCTCGATCTTGCCCGGCGTGCTGGTCGGCTGGGCCGGATCGATGCGGAAGTAGTGCTTGCCTTCGACCCACTTGCCCTCGTCGACGAAGGGCTTAGGCGCCGGGCGCTTATCGTCGGCTTCCGCGGCCGGGGCTGGCGCAGCGGCCGTCGTGGCGGCATCGGTGGCCGGCGCGGTCGCGGCGGCGCTCGTCGCGGCGGCAGGCGCGGGCGCAGCCGTCGTCGGCGTGGCTGGAGCCGAAGCAGCCGGAGCCGCGGCCGACGTCGCCGCCGGAGCGCTGGCGGTGTCGTTGTTGCCGCCGCCGCAGGCGGCGAGGCCGATCAGGGCGGCACAGAGGAGGGGAAGGCGCATACGCATGGGGGATCCTTTTCTTGCCTGCTTAAACAGGAACGGGCCCGAAGGCCCGTTCGATCTTCCAACTTTAACGCGTCACGGCGTCGCGGGCGCGGCGGAAGCCGGCTGGTTCGTATGCAGGCCCTCGAGGTAACTGGCCACTGCGGCGATGTCCTTCTCGTCGAGCTTCTGCGCGATGCCGGCCATGATCTTCGCGTGCGGATCGTCGCCCTGCGGGCCATTGTCATGCCAGTACTTCAGGCGTGCCTCGACGTACTTGGCGTGCTGGCTGGTGAGCTGCGGATAGTGCGCGCCCGGATTGCCGCGGCCGTCGGGACCGTGGCAGGCCATGCAGGCCGGAATGCCGCGGTCGCTGTCGCCCTGGCGGTAAAGCGTCTGACCCTGCTCGACCAGGGCCTGGTCGGCCACGCCCGGCAGGGAGGTCTTCGTGGCGAAGTACGCGCCGATGTCGTGCATGTCCTGCTCGGACAGCGGCTGCGCAAAGCCCATCATGATCGGGTTCATGCGCTTGCCGGACTTGAAGTCCGCCAGCTGCGCGGCGATGTACTGCTCGCTCTGGCCGGCCAGGCGCGGGTACTGCGGGTCGGTGGAGTTGCCGTCCATGCCATGGCAGGCGCCGCAGACGGCGGCCTTGCCCTGGCCGGCGGTGGCGTCGCCGGGCTTGAGCGCGGCGGTGGCCTCGGCACCGGCAGGTGCCGCCGGCGTCTCGGCCTTCGGCATGCCGGGGGTCGCCGGATCGGCCGCGGGATTCGCGCCGGGTTTGGCGGCGGCCGTGGCGGCCGGTGCCGGCGCGGAAGCCGGCTTGGCGGGGGCAGCGGTCTGGGCCGCGGCTGCGTTCATGACGAGCAGCGCGGTGATGGCAGCGGCGGCGTGCCGAAACTTCATAAGTCTCTCCAAGGGGGAACCTTCCGGACCGTGGGCGCGCTCCCTGCCGCGCCTCAGCCAAAAGATTATGGCGGTCGCGGGAGAGCCCGGTCAAACCGCATCAGCGCGCACCCCGGGACCTGATCGCATACACTGCCGGACCTTCGCTTTCCTCGTGCCCGCCGGGCCCCGACTCCATGTCTTCCAATCCGCTCAACGGCGCGCGCTTCGTCCTGGCCGCGCATGAAATCACCCAGCTTCCGTACGATCAGGGCGCGGAAGTGGCCTTCGCCGGGCGGTCCAACGCGGGCAAGTCCAGCGCGCTGAACGCGCTCACGGGTCACAACGGGCTCGCGCGTACCTCCAAGACACCGGGTCGCACGCAGCTGATGGTCGTGTTCGACCTGCCGCCGCTGAAAGCAGAGGGCGCGGCGCCGGTCGACGCCCGCCTCGTGGACCTGCCTGGCTACGGTTACGCGAAGGTGCCCGAGGCGATGCGCCAGCACTGGCGCGGCGAGATCGACGCTTACCTCAAGATGCGCCGCAGCCTGCGCGGCATCGTCCTGATCGTGGATATCCGCCACGAACTGAAGGATTTCGACCGCACGATGCTGGAGTTCTGCGCGGCCACGGAATTGCCGTGCCACGTGCTGATGACCAAGGCGGACAAGGTCTCGCGCGGCGAAGCCGCGAAGGCGCTCGAAGCGCTTCGCAAGGACTTTCGAACGAACGGCGTGCCCGGTACGGCGCAGGTTTTCTCGTCCACCGCGAAAACCGGCGTGGAGGAAGCGCGAGCGCGGGTCATGGAACTGCTGGCGACGCCACGGCCCCACGAACTGTAGGAGCGCGCCTGCGCGCGACATCTTTTCGCGAGGCGCCACAGGCGCTGCTTTCACAATGAGTCATGGGCCCTGCTGCTCACGGCCTCAAAAGATGTCGCGCGCAGGCACGCTCCTACATGCTTCTCAGCCTATGGTGGCCATGAACACGCGGCACAGCGCTTCCATGCCCTTGCGGTCCTCGTCGTCGAAGCGCGCCACCGACGGGCTGTCCACGTCCCACACGCCGAACAGGCTGCCGTCGGCCTTCACCAGGGGCACGACGATCTCGGAATTCGAAGCCGAATCGCAGGCGATGTGCCCGTCGAATTCGTGCACGTCGCGGACCACCTGGGTTTCGCGCTTCTGCGCGGCCGTGCCGCAGACGCCGCGGCCGATCGCGATGCGGATGCAGGCCGGCTTGCCCTGGAACGGACCGACGACGAGTTCCGTGCCGTCGAACAGGTAGAACCCGGCCCAGTTGAGGTCCGGCACGGCGTCGTACACGAGCGCGGCGAAGTTGGCGGCATTGGCGATGACGTTCGTCTCACCATGCATGAGGCCCTCGGCCTGCTGGGCCAGTTCCGCGTAGAGGGTGGCCTTGTCGTCGGTGGCGATGGCCTTGGCTTCGAACATGGCGGGTTCCGGTGCGATTCGTGGACAGAAGCCGTGTATGGTGCCACGTCCCCGTTCATGCAAGGCCGCGCGTCCCATGGCGAAACACCTCTTCGTGGCCGGTACCGATACCGGCATCGGCAAGACCCACGGCGCGCAGGCGCTGGTCCACGCGTTCCGCCAGGCGGGCGAGCGGGTGGCAGGCATGAAGCCGATCGCCAGCGGCTCTGCGCGCGGTCGCGGCGGCATGCGCAACCAGGATGCGCTCGACCTCCAGGCGGCCAGCGAGCCACCGCCGGAGTACGACCTGGTCAACCCGATCGCGCTGGAGGAGGCGGTTGCGCCACACCTGGCCGCGGCCCGGTCGGGCCAGGCCATCAGCTGGCCGCCGCTGGACGCCGCGTTCGAGACGCTGGCCGCGGGCTACGGCCGCGTGGTGGTGGAGGGCGTAGGCGGCTGGCTGGTGCCGCTCGGCAACGGCATGTCCATGGAGGACATTCCGAGACGCTGGAACCTCGACGTGGTGATGGTGGTCGGCATCCGGCTCGGCTGCATCAGCCATGCGCGGCTCACTGCACGGGCCATCGAGGCCGACGGCTGTCGCTTCGCGGGGTGGATCGCGAACATCCTGGAACCCACCATGCCGCTGCTCGAGGAAAACATCGCCACCTTGCGGGAATGTCTCCCGGCACCGTGTCTCGGCGTGCTGCCGCATCGTGTCGCGCCGGCCTCCGCGGCCGTTCTGCTCGATATCGCCTTGCTTGGCTGACGGTACGTTCACACCTTCCGCTTTACCAAGAGCGCCATGACCACTTACTACCTATCCGTGAAGGACCTGGGCAAGGCGAGGGGCCCGGACCCCGAACTCTCGTTCGAAGGCCTGGACCCCGTCAGTCTCGCCTCGGCCATCGCCGATGCCATGCGCGGCGACGACCTGTTCGAACGCTGGCGCGCCAAGCAGCCCGAACCCGACGAGGTGGACCCTTCGCTGGGCGTCACGGATGCGAGTGCCACGGCCAGGGGCGAGCTTTCGAATAACCGCACGGACGTGCAGCTGACCACCTCGCTGCCCATGCGGATCGTGAAGCACCGGCTGAACCTCCTGATCGGATCGAGCTGGCAGTTGCGCGACACTAAGTGACGCCACCTCTGCGGGAACAACTGTCCTTCTTTTGTGGGAGCCGGCTATGCCGGCGATCCCGCGGCAGCGGGCAAGCTTGCCGCGAGCACCCATCGCCGCTGAAGCGGCTCCCACACAGGGCGATAGAGCGGCTAAAAGGTGTATGCCCGACCTGTGGCGGTTGTTCCCGGAGGGCCGGCACCGCTAGAGTCGGGGCCTTTCACCGCCCAGGGGATAGTCCGTGCCGAAGCTCCGCATGCTCGCGATCGCCGTCTCGATCGCACTCACCGCCGCCTGCTCGTCGTCGAACGACGCCGACAAGGCGGCCCCAGCCGCCTCCGGCAGCGCACCCGCCACGCCGGCTACCGCCGCCACGGCACAGGCATCCCACGTGAATCCCCTACTCACCCAGAGCAGCCTGCCGTTCCAGGCACCGCCTTTCGACAAGGTCGTCGACGCCGATTTCCAGCCGGCGCTGGAAGAGGGCATGAAGCAGCAGATCGCCGAGATCGAGGCGATCGCCAACGCGCCCGAAGAGCCCACCTTCGAGAACACCATCGTCGCGATGGAGAAGTCCGGCGTGCTGCTGAAGCGTGCGGAATCGGTGTTCAGCGCGCTCACCGGCGCCAATACGAACGACACCCTGCAGAAGGTCGAGGAAGAGGAATCGCCGAAGCTCGCCGCACATAGCGATGCGATTTATCTCAACGACAAGCTCTTCAAGCGCGTCGAGTCGCTGTACGAAAAGCGCGCTTCGCTGAACCTCGATCCCGAATCCGCGCGCCTGCTCGAAGTCACCTACAAGGACTTCGTCCACGAAGGCGCAAAGCTCTCCCAGGCCGACAAGGACAAGCTGAAGGAGCTGAACAAGGAAGAATCCACGCTCAGCACGAAATTCACCAACCAGCTGCTTGCCGCGACCAAGGCCGGCGCGCTGACGGTCGACGATCCGAAGGCGCTCGACGGCATGTCCGAGGGCGACATCCAGGCCGCCGCGCTGGCCGCGAAGGACCGCAAGCTTGACGGGAAGTACGTCGTCACCCTGCAGAACACCACCCAGCAGCCGGCGCTTCAGGCCCTGAATGACCGCGCGACGCGCGAGAAGCTGTTCAAGGCCTCGTGGGAACGCGCCGAGCACGGCGACGCGAATGACACTCGTGAGATCGTCGCCCGCATCGCCCAGCTGCGCGCCGAGCGCGCGAAGCTGCTCGGGTTCCCCAACTACGCCGCCTGGAAGCTGGACGACCAGATGGCCAAGACGCCGGATGCCGCCGAGAAGTTCATGGAGCGTCTTGCGCCTGCGGCAGTGGCTCGTGCGAAGACCGAGTCGGCCGACATCCAGAAGGCGATCGACGCGGAGAACGGCGGCTTCCAGGTACAGGCCTGGGACTGGGACCACTACGCCGAGAAGGTCCGCAAGGCCAAGTACGATCTCGACGAATCGCAGATCAAGCCGTACTTCGAGCTCGACAACGTGCTGCAGAACGGCGTGTTCTACGCGGCGAACCAGCTCTACGGCATCACCTTCAAGGAACGCAAGGACATCCCCACGTGGCAGCCCGACATGCGCGTGTTCGAGGTGTTCGACAAGGACGGCACCTCGATGGCGCTGTTCTATTGCGATTACTTCAAGCGCGACAACAAGGGCGGTGGCGCGTGGATGAGCAACCTCGTCGACCAGTCGAAGCTGTTCGGCACGAAACCCGTGGTGTTCAACGTCACCAACTTCACCAAGCCCGCCGCGGGCCAGCCGGCGCTGCTGTCGTTCGACGACGTCACCACCATGTTCCATGAGTTCGGCCACGCGCTGCACGGCATGTTCGCGAACTCGCAGTACCCTTCGCTCTCGGGCGCCAACACCGCGCGCGACTTCGTGGAATTCCCGTCGCAGTTCAACGAGCAGTGGGCCACGGATCCGAAGGTGTTCGCGAACTACGCGAAACATTACCAGACCGGCGCGCCGATGCCGGACGAACTGGTCGCCAAGATCAAGAAGGCGAAGAGCTTCAACCAGGGCTATGCCATGAGCGAGTTGATCTCGGCCGCGCTCCTCGACATGCGCTGGCACATGCTGCCTGCCGGTGGCCCGAAGCAGGACGTGGATAAATTCGAGGTCGACGCGCTCAAGCAGGCGGGCTTCACCTTGCCGCAGGTGCCGCCGCGTTACCGCTCCAGCTACTTCCAGCACATCTGGGGCAACGGCTACGCTGCGGGCTACTACGCCTACCTGTGGACGCAGATGCTCGATTCCGATGCCTTCGAGTGGTTCAAGGAGCACGGCGGCCTGACCCGCGAGAACGGCCAGATCTTCCGCGACAAGATCCTCTCGCGTGGCAATACCGTCGAGCTGGGCAAGCTCTATCGCGACTTCCGCGGCAAGGATCCCAGCATCGAGCCGATGCTGAAGGACCGCGGCCTCCGGTAGGAGCGCGCCCGCGCGCGACATCTTTTCGCCAATCCTGGGGGCTTGCGCGCCAGCATCCAGAATGCCGCGAAAAGATGTCGTACCCGACGCGGGCATAAACGCGCATGGCGCGCTCCTACAGTCAGGGTGCCAGCTCGATGTGGCTGAGCCTGAGGTTGCCCCCGCGCCACACGATGCCCTGCACTTCTTCCAGCGGCGGCGCACGATAGTCGATGGTATGGCGCAGGCGGCTACCTTCCTGCGTACGCAGCGGCTTGGGGCGGTGCAGCGTGAAAGCCTGCACTTCCGCCAGGGTGGTATGCCTGAGCAGGCCGATGTGCGCATCCGTCGTCCTGCTGTCCACCTCGATGTGGAACGACACGCGCTGGTAAGCGTGGCGGAACAGCAACTGGCAAGCAGTGCGGCGCACCTTGCCTTTGTCTACCGAGGTGAGTGCGGGGCCGTCGTCATCGTCCACGATGAGCAGAGGCTCGTCTCCCGTGAGGACCAGGATCTCGCCGAGATCGTGCGTTTCGTGTGCGGCAAGCGTGCGGCATTTCGCGTGGTCGAAGTGTTCGCTGTGCGGCGCCGTCGCCGCGGCGCCCTTGCCTTCCGGAAGCTCGGAAAGAATTTTCCGGCCGTTGAGCGATTCCGATGCCATATCGATCCCCTTCCTTGGTTGACTCGCGCCATGAGCATGGGCAAGGCGGATCCATCCGCAAGCGATATGTAAGAGCCCCCTGCTTGAAAGGGAAGAGGGCATGGCCACCGTGTGCCGGAAATGCACGACGGTTGCCGGTAGCGGCTATGGGTTCCTTGCCAGTGCGGGCGCCGGGAGTTCGGTCATCTCGGCAGGGGCGCGCGACGGATCCATCTCGATGTTGTCGACGTACGCGCCGCGGAACAGGTGCAACAGCACCCTCTGGAAGGGAGGCTCGGCCGAGCTGCGAACGAGTTCCACGCGGATACGCTGCCGGTCCATCCGGTGCCAGAACAACGTGGCATTCGAGGACGGGCTTTCCGCGTCGTTGCCATAGAGCGTGATCAGCGAGCGGATATCGCGTTCGCTGGTGGGCGGCAGTACCAGCGTGAAGGTCAGGCGCTTCCATGGCTGCTCGAAATGCAGCATCAGGCTCGCCAGGTTCCAGTCGGCCGGCGCTCCCAGGACCATGCCGGAGGAGAGTTCGTCCTGGTCTTCGGCCGGGCGGATGACGGCCCTGCCCCCGAACGGGAACTCCACGCGGAAGTGTTCGAGTGCCAGGGGATTGGCGGGTGAGATTTCCTGGGCGGGCAAGTGATCGAAGTTCTCGCCCGCGCTCTGCGCCATGGCTGCGGAGCAGGCAAGGCATGCCATCGATACGATGGCAGCGGTTCTAAGCAGCATTCCATTCTCCTGAATCGACAGATCCGCCACGGCGTCGATTCCACCGTGGCGGCCTTCGATTCTATGCCGCAGGTCTTCCGCTCCATGCACTAGCCGATTGCATTGTCTCCACGACAGCGCCCCCTATCCGTTGGACATGCGTCGCCGATAGCTCATGTAAATGTCGTTGTGGGAACCGGCTCCGCCGGCGATCCCGCGGCAGCGGGCACGCTAGCCGCGAGCACCATCGCCGCTGAAGCGGCCCACACACAGCAGACTCACACCGGACGCTTACTCGCCGATCGTCAGCAGCGAGGCGTTTCCGCCGGCGGCCGTGGTGTTGATCGTGAGCGTGCGCTCGCCGGCGAAGCGGAGAAGGTAGTGCGGGCCGCCCGCCTTCGGGCCGGTGCCCGAGAGCCCCTCGCCGCCGAACGGCTGCACGCCCACCACGGCGCCGATCTGGTTGCGGTTGACGTAGCAGTTGCCGACGCGCGCGCGGCTCTGGATGAACTCGATGGTGTCGTCGATGCGGCTGTGCACGCCCAGTGTGAGGCCGAAGCCGGTGCCGTTGATCTGGTCGATCACCTTTTCCAGCTCCGAGCCCTTCCAGCGGATCACGTGCAGCACCGGGCCGAAGATCTCGCGGGTGAGTGTTTCCAGCGACGGGATCTCGTACGCGCGCGGCGCGAAGAACGTGCCGTTGGCGGTCGTTTCCGGCAGCGGCACCTCGGCGATCTTCTTCGCCTCGCGGTCCATGCGCTCGGCATGTTCCACCAGGATCTTGAGCGCGTCCGCGTCGATCACCGGGCCCACGTCGGTGGAAAGCAGGCCGGGGTCGCCCACCTTCAGCTCGGCCATGGCCCCGGCGAGCATGCCGATGACCTTGTCGGCGATGTCTTCCTGCACGAACAGCACGCGCGCCGCGGAGCAGCGCTGGCCGGCGGACTGGAAGGCAGAGGCGATCACGTCCTTCACGATCTGCTCGGGCAGGGCGGAGGAGTCGGCGATCATGGCGTTCTGGCCGCCGGTCTCGGCCACCAGCGCGGCGATCGGCGCGTTGCGCGCGGCGAGCGCGCGGTTGATCGCCCATGCGGTTTCGGTGGAGCCGGTGAAGGCGACGCCCGAGACGCGCGGGTCGCGGGTGAGCGCGGCGCCGACCGTGGCACCGTCGCCCGGCAGGTACTGCAGCACGTCGGTCGGCACGCCAGCGGCGTGCAGCAGCTTCACGGCCTCGTAGCCGATCAGCGAGGTCTGCTCCGCGGGCTTCGCGATCACCGAGTTGCCCGCGGCGAGGGCGGCGGCCACCTGGCCCAGGAAGATCGCCAGCGGGAAGTTCCACGGGCTGATGCAGACGAACACGCCGCGGCCGTTCAGGAACAGCTGGTTGCTCTCGCCGGTGGGGCCCGGCAGCTGCTCGGGCTGGCCGAACAGGCGGCGGGCCATCGTGGCGTAGTAGCGCAGGAAGTCGGCCGCCTCTCGGATCTCGGCGATCGCGTCGGGCAGGCTCTTGCCGGCCTCGCGCACGCACAGCGCGATGAATTCGGCACGGTTGTGCTCGAGCTGCTCGGCGGCGTGTTCGAGGATGGCCGCGCGGCTGGCCGCCGGGAGGCGGTCCCAGCCTGGCTGCGCTTTCACGGCAGCGGCGAGCGCCTTGTCGACCATGCCGGCGTCGGCGTTTTCCACCGTGCCGACGATGCGGCGGCGATCGGAGGGATCGGTGACCTCGGTCTTCGTACCGCCGGTGGCGCCGCCGGCGACCAGCGGAACGGCGTTCCACGGACCGCTGTGGCGGTTGACGGCGTCGGCGAGTTCGTTGAGCTCGTTGTCGTTAGCGAAGTTCATGCCCATGGAGTTCTTCCGAAGTTCACCGTAGAGATTGACCGGCAGGGGAATGCGGGGATGGGGGATCGAGGCGAAGGAGCGCACGATCTCGCACGGATCGGCGACGAGGTCGCGCACCGGCACGCTCTCGTCGACCACGCGGTTCACGAAGCTGGTGTTCGCGCCGTTCTCGAGCAGGCGGCGTACCAGGTACGGCAGAAGGTCCTCGTGGCTGCCCACCGGGGCATACACGCGGCACGGCACGTTGAGCTTGTCCTTGCCGATCACCTCCGCGTAGAGGTCGGCACCCATGCCGTGCAGGCGCTGGTTCTCGTACGGGCGGCCCTGCGCGATGTGGTGGATCGCGGCGATGGTGTGCGCGTTGTGCGTGGCGAACTGCGGATAGACGGCGTCCGGGCCCGCGGCGAACAGGCGGCGCGCGCAGGCCAGGTAGGACACGTCGGTGTTCGGCTTGCGCGTGTACACCGGGTAGCCGGGCAGGCCGCCTTCCTGAGCGCGCTTCACCTCGGCGTCCCAATAGGCGCCCTTCACCAGGCGCACGAACCAGCGGCGGCCGGTGGCGCGGGCTTTCTCGGTGACCCAGTCGATGACGAAGGGCGCGCGCTTCTGGTACGCCTGGATGACGATGCCGAGGCCGTTCCAGCCTTCCAGCGAAGGGTGCTCGAAGACGTCGCCGATGATGTCGAGCGACAACTCAAGCCGGTCGGCTTCCTCGGCGTCCACCGAGAGCGCGATGCCGTTCTTGAACGCGAGCTGGGAGAGCTCGAGCAGCTTCGCGCCGAGTTCCGCGCGGGCGCGGGCGCGGTTGCCCACCTCGTAGCGCGGATGCAGCGCGGAGAGCTTCACCGAGATCGACGGCGCTTCCAGGTTGTTCGGGAACGGACCGCGTGCGCCCAGGGCCTTGATGGCGTCGCGGTAATCCTGCTGATAGCGCTCCGCGGTGGCCTGGGTGAGCGCCGACTCGCCGAGCATGTCGTAGGAGTAGCGGTAGACCGCGTGTTCCTTCTCGTTGGAGCGGTCCAGGGCTTCCTTGATGGTCCGGCCCATGACGAACTGGTGGCCCATGATCCGCATGGCCTGGCGCACGGCCAGACGCACCACAGGCTCGCCCGCGCGGCCGACCAGGCGGCGCAGGGCGGAGGTGAAGTCGTGGCGGGTTTCCTCCGCCAGGTTCACCAGGTGGCCGGTGAGCATCAGGCCCCAGGTAGAGGCATTGACGAAGAGCGACTCGCTCTGGCCCAGGTGTTTCTTCCAGTCCGCATCGCCCAGCTTGTCGCGGATGAGCTTGTCCGCCGTGGCTTTGTCGGGAATGCGCAGCAGCGCCTCGGCCACGCACATCAGCAGCACGCCCTCCTCGGAGGAGAGGTCGTACTGGCGCATGAAGGATTCGACCGCGCTCTGGTCCTTGGCCCGTGCGCGGACGCGGGTGACCAGGCCGGCGGCGACGTCGATGACGTGTTCCCGCTCGGTCGGGGGCAGGGTGGCCTGGGCCAGCAGGTCGTTGACGGCCTCGGTTTCGTCGCGCAGCCAGGCGGCGGTGATTCGCGCGCGCGCCGGTTCTGCGCCGGTCGGAAGTTCGGGACGGAGGATGGTCGGGTTCACTTGGGCGTGTGGGGACGAGGGAGACCGCCCATTGTAGGGGAGCGGGGGCCTTCGTGTGTTATTGCGAACCGCCCCCGCGGGAATGGCGCGCCCCGCCCTGCGGGAAGCGCGTTGCGTATGCGACAACTTGTCCCCGGCATCCATACCGCCCTATCATCCCAATGTTCCAGGCACGCGTAGGCTCCCATGATCGTGCTTCGACCGACCGTCGCGGGTCAGCCGCGCGTGTTGTGGCTACGGCCCAACCGTGCGCTGGACAAGCGCGGTCTGCGTCGTTTGATCATCGGACTTGCGGCGATGGCCCTGGCGACGGCGTCACTCGGTGCATGGCAGGGGAATGTGTTCGCTCCCTTCTTCGCATTGATCGAGGCCTTCGTCATGGGGTTCGCGCTTGGCGCGGCCTGGCGGGCCGGCGACAGGGGTGAACGTATCGCGATCGGTCCGGATACGCTGGAGGTTCGTGCCGTGCCGGGACACCGGAAGGTCCGCTTCCAGACGTACTGGGTACGGATCGGACTGGCACCGGGGGACGGACGACAGCGTCTGTTGCTCACGTCGCACGGCAACGAGCTCGAAATCGGGGCCTTCCTTGGGGAAGAGGAAAGGACCGAGGTGTCAAGGAAACTCATGGTGCTGCTGTCCGAAGTCTCTGGCCAGACGCGCAGGTAGGTTCAACAAAGGTGCAAGACATGACATCTGGCGGCATCGGACGATCTGTATCGGCATGGGCGGCGGGCGCCTTCGCGCTGTTCGGAGGGGCGGCATGGGCCAACCCGGAACCGAACCAGCTGAACATGACCAAGGGGGCGGCCGAATGGTCGCCCTACGCCATGCACATGGTGGCCCTGTGGGTCTGCGTGGTCATCGGCATCGTCGTCTTCGGCGCCATGTTCGTCGCCATGTTCCGCTTCCGTAAGTCGCGCGGCGCGGTGGCCGAGAAGTGGTCTCACAGCACGAAGCTGGAAGTGGTCTGGACGGTCATCCCCGTCATCATCCTCATCTTCCTGGCGCACCTTGCCACCGGCGGCCTCACCACCTTCGCCGACACCACGAATTCGGAAATGACCATCAAGGTCACCGGCTACCAGTGGAAGTGGCGCTACGACTACGTCGACTACAAGGGCAAGGGCGTCGACAAGGTCGGCTTCATGTCGAAGCTGGAGGAAACCTCCAACCGCACCCGCCAGCTGAAGTCCAACCTCGACCCGGCGAAGATCCAGGTCGACGGGTATGCCACGTACCTGCTGGACGTGGACAAGCCGCTGGTCGTGCCGACCGATACCAAGATCCGCTTCGTCATCATCGGCGGCGACGTCATCCACTCCTGGTGGGTGCCGGCGCTGGGCTGGAAGATGGACGCGATCCCGGGTATCGCCAACTCGGCCTGGACCAAGATCAAGGAGCCCGGTGTCTACCGCGGCCAGTGCGCCGAACTCTGCGGCCAGGACCACGGCTTCATGCCGATCGTGGTGAAGGCCGTGCCGAAGGCCGAATTCGAACAGTGGCTGGCCACGCAGGAAGACGAGGCCACGTTGCAGAAGGCCGCGCAGACCGCGCAGGCCGCTCCCGCCCAGGCCCCCCAGGGTTAACCGCACGTTTTAGCAGGTAGAGGTAAGGCTATGGCGCACGCAGCCACCCACGACCACCACGATCACCACGGGGCCCCGAAGGGGTTCTTCCAGCGCTGGGTGATGTCCACGAACCACAAGGACATCGGCACGCTGTACCTGATCTTCTCGCTGACGATGTTCTTCATCGGCGGCGCCTTCGCGATGGTCATCCGCGCGGAGTTGTTCAAGCCGGGCATGCAGCTCGTGCAACCGTATTTCTTCAATGAAATGACGACGATGCACGCGCTCGTGATGATCTTCGGCGCGATCATGCCCTCCTTCGTCGGGCTCGCGAACTGGATGATCCCGCTCATGGTCGGCGCGCCGGACATGGCGCTCCCGCGCATGAACAATCTGTCGTTCTGGATCCTCCCGTTCGCCTTCTTCATGCTGCTGTCGACCCTGTTCATGCCGGGTGGCGGCCCCGCCGGCGGCTGGACGATGTACCCGCCGCTCTCGCTGCAGGGCGAATCGGTGGCCTACGTGATCTTCGCGATCCACCTGATGGGCATCAGCTCGATCATGGGCGCGATCAACATCATCGCCACCATCCTCAACATGCGCGCGCCGGGCATGGACCTGCTGAAGATGCCGGTGTTCGTGTGGAGCTGGCTGATCACGGCGTTCCTGCTGATCGCGGTGATGCCGGTGCTGGCCGGTGCGGTCACCATGCTGCTGACCGACAAGTACTTCGGCACCAACTTCTTCAATGCCGCAGGCGGCGGCGACCCGGTGCTGTTCCAGCACATCTTCTGGTTCTTCGGGCATCCCGAGGTCTACATCATGATCCTGCCGGCGTTCGGGATCATCTCGGAGATCATCCCCACCTTCGCCCGCAAGCCGATCTTCGGCTACCGCGCGATGGTGTTCGCCATCGCTTCGATCGCCTTCCTCTCGTTCATCGTCTGGGCCCACCACATGTTCGCCGTGGGCCTGCCGATGGGCGCCGAGATCTTCTTCATGTACGCCACGATGCTGATCGCGGTGCCCACGGGCGTGAAGGTGTTCAACTGGGTGTCGACGATGTGGGGCGGCTCGATGACCTTCGAGACCCCGATGCTGTTCTCGATCGCCTTCGTGATCCTGTTCACCATCGGCGGCTTCTCGGGCCTCATGCTCGCCCTCGCCCCGGCCGACTTCCAGTACCACGACACGTACTTCGTCGTGGCGCACTTCCACTACGTGCTGGTGACCGGCGCCGCGTTCTCGATCATGGCCGCCGCGTACTACTGGCTGCCGAAGTGGTCGGGCAACATGTACAGCGAGACCTGGGGCAAGATCCACTTCTGGTCCAGCGTCATCTCGGTCAACGTGCTGTTCTTCCCGCAGCACTTCCTCGGCCTCGCCGGCATGCCGCGCCGCATCCCCGACTACAACGTGGCCTTCGCGAACTTCAACATGGTCAGCTCCATCGGCGGCTTCTGGTTCGGCGCCTCGCAGCTGATCTTCCTGGGCGTGATCGTGCACTGCGTGTACTTCTCGAAGAAGAAGGCCGCGGACCGCTCGTGGGAAGGCGCCAAGGGCCTGGAGTGGACCGTGCCGTCGCCGGCGCCGTTCCATACCTTCGACGTGCCGCCGGTCATCCATGACGACGAGCTCGCCCACGGCAACACGGAACACTGACCGATGCAGCACGTGACCGACGCCGGACTCGAGGCGCGCCGCAAGCGCGCCCGCCGCACCGCCCTCTACGCGGGCGGATTCGCGGTGGCCGTGTTCGTGCTCTCGATCGTGCAGATGCTGAAGGTCTGACCGGCTAAAACAGATATCCACGGGAAACCACCATGGGTCACCAGCAACAAGACGTCTACTTCGTACCGAGCAAGAGCTACTGGCCCATCGTGGCCGCGATCTCCATGTTCGTCACCGTGTTCGGTGCCGCGCACTGGCTGAACGCGCAGCCGGGCGAGGGCGGTATCGGCAAGCCGCTCTTCTGGGTCGGAATCGCCCTGATCCTGGCCATGTTCTTCGGCTGGTTCCGCTCGGTGATCAACGAGTCGCTGGCCGGCAACTACAACGGCCAGGTGGACCGCTCGTTCCGCATGGGCATGATGTGGTTCATCTTCTCCGAAGTGATGTTCTTCGGTGCCTTCTTCGGCGCGCTGTTCTACTCGCGCGTGTTCTCGGTGCCCTGGCTGGGCGGCGAGGGCCACGGCGTGCTCACCCACCAGTTCATCTGGGAAAACTACAACGCGGCCTGGGGCGCGGCCGGTGGCGGCGGTCCCGAGGCGATCGGCGGTCAGTTCCAGACCATCGCGGCCTGGGGCCTCCCGCTGCTCAACACGCTGATCCTGCTTTCCTCGGGCGTGACGATCACGATCGCCCACCACGCGCTGAAGGCGGGTCATCGCAGGACGCTGCTGATCGGCCTCGGCGCCACGGTGTTGCTGGGCTGCCTGTTCCTGTGGTTCCAGGCGCACGAGTACGCGGAAGCGTACGAGCACTTCAACCTCACCCTGGGCAGCGGCGTGTACGGCGCCACGTTCTTCATGCTCACGGGCTTCCACGGCATGCACGTGACCCTGGGCACGATCATGCTGGCGATCATCTGGGTCCGCTGCGCGAAGGGCCACTTCTCGAAGGACGACCACTTCGGCTTCGAAGCCGTGGCCTGGTACTGGCACTTCGTCGACGTCGTCTGGCTGGCGCTGTTCCTCTTCGTCTACGTGCTCTGATCCGAAAGAACCCGCCGCGAGGCGGGTTTTTTTTCAGCCGTCGAAGTGACAGTAGGCGAGCGGAAAGCGCACGGCTTGACCCATTTAAATCGATCTCATGCTACGGTCGGACGTCCGTTGCAGGGGAGATGCCGCATGAAGATGTTCCACCTGGCCGGGGCGCTTGCCTTGCTCGCGTGCGCCGCCATCGCGCCCTTGCATGCCACGGATGCGCCCGTCACCAGTGGCAACGCCCGCTTCACGGTGCTTACGCCGCGGGTCATCCGCATGGAGTACTCGCCGAACGCCCGGTTCGAAGACGCGCCGTCGCTGGTTTTCGCTACGCGTGGCAGCGCACCGGACGCGAAGTCCACGGTAAGCCACGAGAATGGTTGGCTGGTGATCCGTACCGACCTGCTGACGCTCCGCTACAAGGAAGGCTCGGGCGCGTTCACGGCGGAGAATCTCAGCATCGCGTCCAAGAAGACGAAGCCCGCCATCGACTGGCATCCTGGGCTCAAGGAGTCCACGAATCTCGGTGGCACGGCGCGCACGCTCGACCAGGTGGATGGCGATCGCCATGCCTCGGACAACTCGCTGCTGGACCTGGGCCAGGGTCTGATCTCGCGCGATGGCTGGCACCTCGTCGACGACACCGGCAGCTTCGTGCTGGGTAACGAAAAACTGCCCTGGGTACACCGTCGCGCCTGCCAGGATTGCACCGACCTCACGTTCTTCGGTTACGGCCACGACTACACCGCGGCGCTGGGCGATTTCGCGCAGGTCGCGGGCCGCGAGCCGCTGCCGCCGCGCTATGCCTTCGGCTACTGGTGGTCGCGCTACTGGAACTACAGCGACGACGAACTGCGCGATCTCGTGGGTCATTTCCAGCGCTACGGCATTCCGCTCGACGTGCTCGTGATCGACATGGACTGGCACCGCACCGACGGCCTCTCCTGGGTCCATCCGAAGAAGGACGTGAACGGCCAGAGCATGGGCTGGACGGGCTATACGTGGAACCGCAGCCTGTTCCCCGAGCCCGGCCGTCTGCTGCGCTGGCTCGGCGAGCAGGGGCTGAAGACCACGCTGAACCTGCATCCGGCCTCCGGCATCCTGCCGCATGAAGACGCGTACAAGGACTTCATGGCCGCACTGCATGCGGATCCGGCCAGGCCGCTGCCGTTCGAAGCCGCCGATCCCGTGTACATGGCGGCGTACTTCAAGACCGTGCTCGATCCGCTGAACGCTCTTGGGGTGACCTTCTGGTGGCTCGACTGGCAGCAGTTCAAGGAATCGAAGGCCATGCCAGGCCTGTCCAACACCTGGTGGCTCAACCATGTGTTCTATACGCACATGCAGGAGCAGAGCGGCAAGCGCGCATTGATCTACCACCGCTGGGGCGGCCTCGGTAACCACCGTTACCAGGTGGGCTTCTCGGGCGATTCGATCATCTCCTGGGGCTCCCTGGCCTTCCAGCCGCGCTTCACCGCCACCGCGTCGAACGTGCTGTACGGCTACTGGAGCCACGACCTCGGCGGCCATACCTTCCGCGACGAAAGCGATCCGGCGACGCGCCGCATCGATCCGGAGCTGTACATCCGCTGGATGCAGTTCGGCGCGTGGAGCCCCATCATGCGCACGCACACCACCAAGAATCCGAACCTGACGAAGGAACCGTGGCGGTTCGCGCCGGCGGAGTTCGATGCGCTGCGCGCCACGGTGCTCACGCGCTATACCTTCCTGCCGTACACGTACACCATGGGCCGCAAGGCGTACGACACCGGCGTCTCGCTCGTGCGTCCGATGTACTACGCATGGCCGGACAATGACGAGGCGTACAAGGCCAGCGGCGAATACATGTTCGGCGACGATCTGCTGGTGTCGCCGGTGACGGCGGCGGCCGACGCGAACGGCTTCGCCACGCATGCCACCTGGCTGCCGGCGGGCAACTGGTTCGCTACCGCCGGCGGTGCCGTCGTGAAGGGCGGCCGCACGCTCGAAGGACATTATCGGCTGGACGAAGTGCCGGTCTTCGCTCGCGCGGGCGCCATCGTTCCGACCAACACCGATCCGGCCGTGAGCGTCTCCCATGACAGCGGCGCGCGTACGTTGCGCGTCTACCCGGGCGGGGGGGGCGGCCAGGCGGAACTGTACGAGGATGCGGGCGACGACGAAGCGTACCGCGGCAACGCATTCGCGCGCACCGCGCTTTCGTCCGAATGGTCGAAACATGCGCTGCGCGTTCGCATCGCGCCGCGCACCGGCAGCTATCCGGGCATGCCCACGTCGCGCCTGTGGTCGGTGGACGTGGTGGCCTCGGCCATGCCGGCGAGCGTCACCGTGGACGGCGTGGCGCTGACGCGTTCCGATGACGCGAAACCAGGAACCTGGCGCCTCACCGGCAAGGACCTCACCCTGCACGTGACCCTGCCCGCGCACGGCTACGACCAGGCGCAGGTCGTGGAGGTGACCTGGCCCGCGAACGCACCCGACGTGAACGGCCTTGTCGGCCAGATGCGCGACGTGCGTGAGGCGGTGGCGTGGTTGAAGGCGCACTGGCAGGACGTGAACGGCGTGCCCGACGACGTCTCCCTCGCCGCCCAGGCGGACCTGCTGATCGACTACCATCCCGAGCACTTCGCGGAGGAGGTAGCGGCGTTCCGCAAGCGCTATGCGGCCCTGGACAAGTCATTGGAGCAGGGCGGCGTCCCCGCCGACATGCGCGCGACGTTCAAGGCGCGTCTGGGCACCGATCGCTGATCCGGACGAGCCCGCCGAAAGGCGGGTTCTTCTTCGGCGTGTTGCGCCGATTGACAGGCTGCGAGGTCGTTTGCAATAAGGGTCGCCACGCCCGGCCCACGCGTTCCACACATTCAGGACAAGGAGATTTCATGAAGCGCGCCGCTGCTGTCCTCATTCTTGCGTTATCTGCGGCGAGTGTCGCGGCTGCCGATACGTATCGCTTCGGCTCCCAGGTGGTATCGACAGGCGACAGCGAAGGCCGCCTGCGCGCGGTTGCCGGCAAACCGGACCGCGAAACGCCCATCGAAACCCGCCGCGGCGGGCTGGAAGGCTACCGCCTGGAGTACTACCGGCGCGGGAAATCGGTGTTGATCGAGGTGATCGGCGGCAAGGTCGCCAAGATCACCCAGATCGACAACTGAGCGACATCGACCCGCCGAGCGAAACGCCGAACGGTACAGCGAAAACGCACCATCCTCCGTCGCTCCTGCGAAGGCAGGAGCCCAGCGCCTTGCTCTCCGGCACCAATTGCCGCACCGCGCCTTGGCTCTCCGCGGACCCGCGTTAGAATTGCCCGACACCGTGGGGGTGCAGCCAGCCCATGAAGATGCCCAGCGCCACCATGGCGATGAGCAGCAGGGACAGGCCGATGCGGCGGGTGAGGGCCCAGACCGTGCGCTTGCTCTGGCCCTTGTCGGTCATCATGAAGAACAGTGCCTGGCCAAGGTTGAACAACACCACCAGCAGCAGGATCACCAGCGCGTACTTATAAATGGTTTCCACGTGACCGTTCCGCCCCATTGCGACAACCCGAGTATAGCGGCGGCCACGCGGGGTCTTGCATGACCTTTCTGCGCCGTCCGACGTGGTTCGCTGTCGCACTGACGCTGGCCGGCATCCTCGTTTTCATCCGCCTGGGCGTGTGGCAGCTGGACCGGGCGGCGGAGAAGGACGAGCTCCTGCGACGCTTCGCCGCATCTGCGACCGCCGGCGTCGAGGACTTCGGCAGGGTGGCCGAGGCGCCGCCGGAAGACAGGTATCCGCGGCTGGACTTGCGGGGGACCTTCGTTCCCGGCCACTACTACCTCCTCGACGACCAGACCCATGCGGGCAAGCTGGGCGTGCACGTCTATGCGCCGTTCGCCCCGCGCGGGCGCGATCCCTACCTGCTCGTGGACCTCGGTTTCCTGCCCAAGGACGGTGGCGTGGACCCGCGCCTGCCCCCGTTGCCGGAGGGTGAAACCCACGTGCGCGGGCTTTACGTGCCGCCGCCCGGCGTCGGCATCCGCATGGGCGGGAACAGCCTGCCGGGCCAGCAAGGCCCCGAGAAGGCGATGGTCTACGTCGACCTCAAGGACATCGGCGCCGACCTCGGCCGCTCGCTGTATCCTCGCGTGCTGTTGCTGGACGCCGACCCGGCGAGCATCTACACGCGCGACTGGACGCCGGGCTTCATGCCACCGGCCCGCCACCGCGCCTACGCCTTCCAATGGTTCACCTTCGCCCTGGCGGCGCTGGTGATCTTCGTCCTACTGCACCGCAAGCGACGCTGATGACCGATCCGAACGCCAAGACCCCCACGCCGCGCAGCGGCCGCCTCAAGCTCGTGCTGATCATGCTCGTGTTCCTCGCGCCGATCCTCGCCGCCGGCTTGCTGACGCTGTCCGGCTGGCAGCCGGAGGGCAAGGGCAACGGCCGGCCGATCGTGCCGCAGCGAAGCCTGACGGACGTGCGCGTCGAGGTGGACGGCAAGGCCTGGGCGTGGCGCGACAGCGAGCCACGGCTGACCCTCGTCGCCCTGCCGGGCCCGGATTGTGCCGCGCGCTGCCTGCACACCCTCGCGCTCATGCGCAATGCGCGCATCGTGCTGAACCGCAACGCGGACCGCCTGCGCCTGCTCTACATCGGCACGCCGCCGGCGAGCGCGGAAGCCGGCACGGTGATGCGCGATTACAGCGTGGGCACCGATCCCGCCGGTGCGTTCGCGTCCTTCCGTCCCGCCGACGCTGACAGCGTCGCCGCGGTGCTCGTCGAATCCAACGCCACGGCGCTGGCCTGGTATCCGGCCGGCTTCGACCCGAACGGCTTGCGCAAGGACCTGCAGAAGGTGATCCGCTGATGTTTTCGCCGCGTGCCGTGAAGTTTCTCCGTACCCTGGCCCTGCTCGCCGCGCTGTTCGCCTTCTGCGTGGTGATGTTCGGCGCCTTCGTGCGGCTCTCCAACGCCGGACTGTCGTGCCCGGACTGGCCTACCTGCTATGGCAAGGTCACCTGGCCGGGCCATGCGCAGGATATTGCGCAGGCGAACGAGGCATTCCCGGATCGCCCGTATGAAACACACAAGGCATGGCGTGAACAGGTGCACCGCTTCCTCGCCGGCAGCCTGGGCGTGATGGTGCTGGCGATCGCGCTGGTGGCCGCGTGGCGCCGCCGCTTCGCGGTCGCCGCCGTGCTGCTGGCCGCGGTGTTCGCCGCCGTGGGCGTCGTGATGTACATGCGCGGCGAACACGTCGTTTCCTCGTGCCTCTCGGCGCTGGCGATCGCCTTGCCGCTGATCGCCGCCGCGAAGCTCGAACGGCCCGGTGCCTGGAAGGTCGGCGTGGCCGTGCTCGCCGTCATCATCTTCCAGGCCATGCTGGGCATGTGGACGGTGACGCTGCTGCTGAAGCCTGTCGTGGTGATGGGCCACCTGCTTGGCGGCCTCGCCACGTTCGCCTTGCTGGCATGGGCCGCGCTGCGCTGGTGGCGGGTGGGCACGCCGGACGACCGCTTTGCTGCGCTGCGCGCGCCGGTGGCGATCGGCATCGGCGTGCTGGTCTGCCAGATCGCCCTGGGTGGCTGGACCAGCTCGAACTACGCCGCGCTGGCATGCGGCACCGATTTCCCCAAGTGCCTGGGCGAGTGGTGGCCGCAGACCGATTTCCGCGAGGCCTTCGTGCTCTGGCGCGGCGTGGGCGTGAACTATGAGGGCGGCGTACTCGACATGGCCGCGCGCAGCGCCATCCAGATCGCCCACCGCATCGGGGCGCTGGTGACCTTCTGCTACCTGGGCTGGCTGGCGCATCGCCTGGCCCGCGCCGGCCTCCGCAAGCTCGGCATCGCCGTGGCCGTAATCCTCGTGGCGCAGCTGCTGCTCGGCATCGGCAACGTGCACCTGGGCCTGCCGCTGCCGGTGGCGACGGCGCACAATGGCGTCGCCGCACTCTTGCTTTTCACCTTGCTCGCGACCTTGGCGAGCACGCAGCGCCTGCCCGCGTCGGAGTCACCGTGAGCGTCCTCGGTCAATACCTCGAACTGACCAAGCCGCGCGTCGTCGCGCTGCTGGTCTTCTGCGCCGTCATCGGCATGTTCCTCGCCGTGGACGCGAACGGGCAGCGCATGCTGCCGGGCTGGCACGCCGTGGTCTTCGGCACGCTGGGCATCTGGCTCGCCTCGGCCTCGGCGGCCGCGTTCAACCACCTGATCGACCAGCGCATCGACAAGCTGATGGCGCGCACGTCGCACCGTCCGCTCGCCACCGGGCAACTCACGCCGATGCAGGTGTTCGTGTTCGCGATGACCCTCGGCATCCTGTCGATGCTGGTGCTGGTGTTCCTGGTGAACATGCTCACCGCGGTGCTCACCTTTTTCTCGCTGATCGGCTATGCGGTGATCTATACCGCGTACCTGAAGCGTGCGACGCCGCAGAACATCGTGATCGGCGGCATCGCCGGCGCGGCGCCGCCGATGCTCGGCTGGACCGCGGTGACCGGCTCGCTGCACCCCTACGCGCTGCAATTGCTGCTGATCATCTTCGTGTGGACACCGCCGCACTTCTGGGCGCTGGCGATCTTCCGGGTGGACGACTACTCCCGCGCGCAGGTGCCGATGCTGCCGGTGACCCATGGCGTGACCTATACGCGCTGGCACATCCTGTTCTACACGATCCTGCTGTTCGTGGTGACACTGCTGCCGTTCTTCACCGGCATGAGCGGCCTCATCTACCTGTTCGGCGCGGTGGTGCTCGGCGCGGGCTTCCTCTGGTACGCGATCCGCCTGCTCAACCCGCCGGACGAGCTGTTCGCGATGAAGACGTTCAACTATTCCATCGTGTACCTGATGGTGCTGTTCGCCTTCCTCCTCGCCGACCACTGGCTGGTCGATCCGGTGATCCAGACGGGCTTCCGTTTCGAGCCCGTGGCCTGAACCCGTTGTAGGAGCGCGCTTTGCGCGCGACATCTTTTCGCGCCTGTCCCAAAGGTGGCGCGCCAGCTCCAGGTCACGGCCTCAAAAGATGTCGCGCGCGAGGCGCGCTCCTACAGGGCTGCGTGCAGCCAGTTGGCTACGTCGGCGGGGCGCTCCAGGTGCAGGTGGTGTCCGCCGTCCATGTGAGTGACGCGGATGTCGGCCACGCAGTCGATGCGCACCTGCAAGGCTTCCGGCTCGAGATAAGGCGGATGCGGGCGGGCCAGCAGCAGCGAGGTCGGCGCGGCGAGTCCGAGCAGCAGCGCCATCACCTGGGTCTCCGCGAGGCGGATGGCCGTGGGACGCGACAGGCGGGGATCGCTGCGCCAGCTGTAGCCGCCGTCGACCGCGCGCAGCCCGCGTTCCACGATCGGACGGGCCAGCGCGGCGTCGAGGCCGCCGACCAGTGCACGGGCACTGGCCGCGTCGTCGATGTTGGGAAACACGCGCAGAGGGCGGCTGCCTCCCGCCTTCGATGCCATGGCTTCGCGGAAGCGGTCCAGGGTGCGCGAGCCATCGTCGCCCAGCGGTCCTAGCCCTTCGATGAGGGCCAGCCCGCGCACGCGTTCGGGTGCCGCGATCGCCACCAGGGTCGCGACGCCGGCGCCGAGTGAATGGCCGAGCAGGTGGAAGCGCGGCAGGGCGAGCGCGTCGGCGGCGGCGAGTACCGCCCGCGCGTAATCGACGTGCTGATAGACCGTGCTTTCCGGAAGGTGTCCCGAATGCCCATGGCCGGGCAGGTCGAGCGCGATAACGTGGAAGCGGTCGGCGAGTCGGGGCGCGAGCAGCGCGAAGCTCGCCGCATTGTCGAGCCAGCCGTGCAGCATCAGCAGCGGCGGCGCGTCGGGCTCGCCCCAGGCCAGGCCGGACAGCGCGAGGCCCGGGATCGCGATGTCCAGCTCACGCATGGCCGTTGCTTCCGGGCGAGAATTCGGGCCAGCCCTGGCCATGCCGGCTCACCAGCGCGGCCAGCGCGTCCACGTGCGGCCGCGTGGCATTGAGGCAGGGGATGTAGCTCAGCGTCTCGCCGCCCGCGTCGCGGAAGAACTCCGCGTTCTGCATGGCGATCTCCTCGAGCGTCTCGAGGCAATCCACCGCGAATCCCGGACTGAGGACGTCGATCCGCTTGATCCCCTGCGCGCCGAAAGCCTTCACCGTCTCGTCCGTGTAGGGCTGCAGCCAGCGCTCGCGGCCCACCCGCGACTGGAAGCTGAGCGGCGCCTCGGTCTCCGCGAGGCCCAGTGCCTCGCGCAGCAGTCGCGCGGTCGCCTGCGCCTGCTCGAAATAGGGATCGCCCTCGCGCACGTAGCGTTCGGGAATGCCATGGAAACTCATCAGCAGCCTCTCGCCGCGTCCGTTGGCGGCCCAGTGCGCGCGCACGCTATCCACCAGTGCGGCGATATAGGCCGGTTCGGCGTGGTAGTCGTTGACCTGGCGCAGTTCCGGCGGCCAGCGCAGCGTCTTGATGGTGTCCGCGACGGCGTCGAAGACGCTGCCGGTGGAGGTGGCCGAATACTGCGGGTACAGCGGCAGGACCAGCAGTCGGCGCACGCCTTCGCGCTGGAGGGCGGCGATGCGCCCGGCGATGTCCGGCTGCCCATAGCGCATCGCCAGCGCGACCCGCACGGGCTCCGCGAGACGCTTGGCGAGCTCGTCCTGGAGCGCGGCGGCCAGGGCTTCGCTGTAGACCCGCAGCGGGGAGCCTTCGGGCGTCCAGATGCGGGCGTAGGCGTGCGCGGAGCGCTTGGGCCGCACCCGCAGGATCACGCCGTGCAGGATGAGCTTCCAGAGCAGCCGGGGATAATCGATGACGCGGGGATCGCCGAGGAACTGCGCGAGGTAAGGCCGCACGGCGGCGGCTGTGGGTGCCTCAGGTGTACCGAGATTAACCAGCAGCACGCCCGCCGTCGGCGCATTGGCGTGGGTTTGACCGGCGGGGCCGGTATAGTCTTGGTTACCTGGCATCGGCGTACGGCGCTCGCGGGGATCGCTGCAGTCTGCCATACGGCGGCGTAGCGGGGCTCGCATGCGTTGCCGCAGCCGCTGCCTATCCGCGCCAGAAGGAGCCACCGATGTCCCCACGCCTGTACAGCCTGCTTGCCCTGGGATTCCTCACCCTGCTGCCATCGATGGCGGCGCAGGCGGCGGATCCGCCCCAGAAGCAGGCCCGGGAGGCCATCCGGGTGCTGAGGGACATGATCGACGACGCCCCGGACAAATCCCTGCCCACCGACATGCTGCGCAATGCCCACGCCATCGCGGTCATCCCGAAGATGGTCAAGGGCGGTTTCGTGTTCTCGGGGACGAAGGGCGAGGGTCTCATTGCCATCAAGCACGACGGCGTCTGGTCGAACCCGAACTTCATTTCCCTCGCCGGTGCCGGCTTCGGCTTCCAGGCGGGCGTCCAGTCCGCCGACGTGATCCTGGTCTTCATGACGGATCGCGGGGTGAACGAGATCATCGACGGCAAATGGACCATGGGCGCCAACGCGGGCGCCGCCGCCGGCCCGGTCGGCCGCTCGGCCACCGCCGCCACCGACGGCCGGATGAATGCCGAGATCTACACCTACGCCCGCGCCAAGGGTCTCTACGCCGGCATCGCGCTGGATGGCGCCCATTTCAGCATCGACGACGACGCTAACGAGGAGGTCTACGGCCGCGGTATCACGGCCCGGCGCATCTTCGAGGGCGGCGTGACGAATGTTCCAAGCGAGGTCGTGGAATTCAGGGATAAACTGGAGGAGTACACTAGTCGCTGACCCCCGTCCCAACGGCTGCCCGAGGCGGCCCCCGAGGTTTCCATGAGCATTACCCATATCGTCCTCCTGCTGCTTGTCGTCGTGCTGATCTTCGGCACGAAGAAGCTGCGCAACATCGGCTCGGACCTTGGCGGCGCCATGCGGGACTTCAAGAAGGGCCTGGACGGCGACGAAGAGGCACGCCAGCAGCGCGAGCGCGAGGAAAAGCTGCGTGCCGATCCGCCGCCCTCGACCCAGGTCCCGCCGGTCCACGCCGAATCGAGCGAGCCGCGCGACCGGGCTCCGTGATTCCGGCGGCAGCATGATCGACATCAGCCTCACCAAGCTGCTGCTCCTCGCGGTGGTGGCGCTCATCGTCCTCGGACCGGAGCGCCTGCCGCACGCCGCCCGCACCGCCGGCGCGCTGCTGCGCCGGATGCGCAGCGGCTGGGATAGCGTGCGCGCCGAGGTGGAGCGGGAAATCCAGGCCGAGGAAATCAAGCGTACCCTCCGCGAGACCGCGGAGAACGCCCGCGCCACCCGCGACAGCGTGCGCGAGGACATCCGCGCCGCGGGCGCGGGCATCCGCGAGACCGGCGAGCAGGTGCGCGACACCTTCACCGAAACCCAGGTCGCTCGCGCCGAGGGCCGTGAGCCGGACCCTTCGCTCGAGATGCTCCCGCTGAAGAACGATTCGCATGACCGCACCTGAGCCCGATCCGTCGTCCGACGACGTGGTCGAAGAGGGCCTGTTCTCCCACCTGATCGAACTGCGCTCGCGACTGCTGCGCGCCATCGTCGTGTTGCTGCTCGTCCTGCTGGCCCTGGTGCCGGTGGCGAACCACCTGTACGCCGAGCTGGCAAAGCCCCTGGTCGAGCGCATGCCGCAGGGCGCGCACCTGATCGCCACCGAGGTCGCGAGCCCCTTCGTCACCCCGCTGAAGCTGGCCTTCTTCGTGGCGCTGTTCATCAGCATGCCGATGATCCTCTACCAGCTGTGGGCCTTCGTCAGCCCCGGGCTCTACCGGCACGAGAAGCGCCTGGCCCGGCCGCTGCTGGTGGCGTCGCTGCTGTTGTTCTATTCGGGCTGCGCCTTCGCCTATTTCATCGTTCTGCCGGCGGCCTTCAAGTTCCTCAACGCCGTGACCCCCGAGGGCGTGGCGATGATGACCGACATCACGCATTACCTCGATTTCGTGATGCTGATGTTCTTCGCCTTCGGCCTCTGCTTCGAGGTGCCGGTGGCGGTCGTGATCCTCGCCGCGGTGGGGATCGTCGATGCCGAGAAGCTCAGCAAGGGGCGCGGTTACGCCATCGTCGGCGCCTTCGCGATCGCCGCCTTCATCACGCCGCCCGACCTGCTTTCCATGATCATGCTCGCGGTGCCGATGTGCCTGCTTTACGAACTGGGCCTTCTGGCGGTGCGCTTCCTGTTGAAGCCACCCGCGGCGGAGTAGGCGCATGAGCAGCTCGATCGCCTGGCTCGCAGTGAAAGGCAGGCGTGGCGACGAAGTGCTCGCCGCGCTCGAGCTCGTGCCGAACGGGCAGACGGCGAGCCATCCCAGGCGCGGGTTTTCCCTGGCCCTGCCCAACGGCTGGTTCGCGGTGGTCACGCGTTTCGCGGCGCCCCTGATCGCCGACGACGCCATGCGCCGCCTCTCGCGCGGGTGCGTGGTGGTGACCTGCGAATATGACGACGGCACGATGGTGAGCTCGGCCACCTGCTACGTGAATGGCCTGCGCAACTGGCGCGCGGAGCATGACGGACAGCAGGACGACACCCGCGACCTGTCCACCAGCGGCAGCCTCCCGGCGGCCTTCGATGCGATCCACGCACGCATCGAATCCATGCAGGATGCGGCGGATGCCGAGGGCGACGACGTGGACCACTACTACTCCCTTCCGATCGAACTGGCGCAGAGCGTCACCACGTTCCATGCCGACCTGCCGGCATCGGCCTTCGGTGCGGCCGCTTACGAAGGGTGGACCCTGGTCGAAGCCACCGCGGCTGCGCCTGCCGATCCCGACCTTCCGCGCAAGGTGCGCAAGGCGGTGGCGAAAGCCACCCGCCCCTGGTGGAAGTTCTGGTAGTCCCGTCATGCCTGCGAAAGCAGGCATCCAGCGCCTTTCGGCACGATCGTGCGTGGAGTCCCTGGGTTCCTGCTTCCGCAGGAACGACGGTAGGTTGGCTTTCGCCTAGCGGGAGTGGTTCAGCGCCATGCCCTTCAATACGTTCAGCGCCTGCGACAACGCGTAATCCTCGATAGCGAGCTTGCCATCGTCGTCCGCCGAACCCTTGTCCTCGGTGTCGGCCTTCTCGTTGACGAGGTGGTTCGGCAGGTCCGCTTCCGAGCCGATGAGCTGCGGCGGCGTATCGGCCTTGTTCACCGCAAGATCGGCGAGGGCGATGTCCGGCTTGATGCCCTCGGCCTGGATCGATGTGCCGTTGGGCGTGTAATAGCGCGCGGTGGTGATCTTCACCGCGTGGTCCTGGTCCAGCGGCAGCACGGTCTGCACCACGCCCTTGCCGAAGGTGCGCCGGCCCATGATGAGCGCGCGGTGGTCGTCCTTCAGCGCGCCGGAGACGATCTCCGCGGCCGAGGCGGTGCCGTTGTCGGCGAGGATGACGATCGGCGCCCCGGCCAGCATGTCGCCCGGATGGGCGTCGAAATGCAGGTTCGCATCGGGTAGGCGGCCCTTCGTCGTGACGATGGTACCGCCGTCGAGGAAGGTGTCCGCCACGCCCACGGCCGTGGTGAGCAGGCCGCCGGGGTTGGAGCGCAAATCCAGCACCGCGCCCCGCGGGGCGCCGTTCTTCTTGATGTAGTCGGCCAGCTTCTTGTCCAGGTCCGTGGCCGTGTCTTCCTGGAACTGGCTGACGCGGATGTAGACGTAGCCCGGCTCGAGCTGGCGCAGCTTCACGCTGGTGACGTTGATGCGTTCGCGCACCAGCGGCATGTCGATCGGCTTGTCGGATTTCTCGTGGAGGACCGTTAGCGTGATCTTGCTGCCCGGATCGCCGCGCAGCTTCTTGAAGGCTTCGTCGATGTTCTGGCTGTCCACCACCATGCCGTCGACCTTGAGGATGGTGTCGCCGGCCTTGATGCCCGCGCGCGAGGCGGGCGTGTCGTCGATGGGCGAGACGATCTTCAGCATGCCGTCCACCTGCATCACCTCGATGCCGAGGCCGCCGTACTGGCCGGTGGTGTCCTCGTCGAGCTCGTCGAGGCCTTCCTTGTCGAGATACTCGCTGTGCGGGTCGAGGTTCTGCAGCATGCCGCTGATGGCGGCATTCATGATGGTCTTGTTGTCGAGCTTTTCGACGTAGGCCTGCTGCACGATGTGGTACACCCGCGTGAAATTGCGGATGTCGTCGAGGCTCACCTCGTCGGCGCCCTTCGCGACGGCGGCAGCGGTGGTCGAGGATGCGGCGGGGGCGTCCGGCTGCTTCAACGGCTTCTGCTGGGCCTGGGCCTGGGGAATTGCCAAGGCACCGAGGGAGAGCAGGAGGGCGAGGCGAAGGGGGTGCTGGGGCATACCTTGAGTCCTTAGTGCCGTTTGGCGAGCCAGCCACGCGCGTCGATGGGCTTGCCGCCCTGGCGCAGCTCGAAATAGGCGCCGTTGTCGCCGGCAGGGGCCGCGGCGGTGCCGACGGCTTCGCCGGCTTCCACCATGTCGCCCACGCCGTGCAAGAGCGTTTCGTTGTTGCCGTACATGCTCATGAAGCCGTTGCCGTGGTTCACGATGATCATCATGCCGTAGCCGCGCAGGAAGCTTGCGAACACCACGCGTCCGCGCGCCACCGCCCGCACCTCGCTGCCGCGCGGCGCCACGATGATGACGCCGTTGCCGTAGGCATGCACCGGGCCGTTGGCGGGCCACGGGAGGTTGCCGCGCAGGTTCGACAGCGGCGCCGCGGACGGCGATCCCTTTGAGGGGGGTGCCGGCTCCGCCGCCTTGGCCGCCTCGTCGATCACCTTCTGCAGGCGGGCGACCAGGGCGTTCATGTCCTGCTCGTTCTGTTTCAGGGCCGCCATGCGCTGGGCCTGGTCCTTATATTTGGCGTCGGTCTCGGCGGCCAGCTTCTGCTGTGCCCCGCGCTGCCTTTCGAGTTCGGCGGCGCGCTTCTCGCGCTCGGTGCGGGTCGCCTCGAGCTTCTGCTGTTCGGCGGTGATGGCGGCTTCGACCTCCTGCAGCCGGGAAAGATCCGCAAGCAAGCCGCGGATCCGCTCCACCCGGTTCTCCTGGAAGTAGCGGGAGTAGGCGAGGGCGCGGGAAATCCGGTTGACGTCTTCGTCGCCCAGCAGCAACTGGAGATCCGAGCCCCGGCCGAGGGTGTAGGTGGCGCGGAGGAGGTCGCCGAGGGCGCCCTTCTGCTTGTCCAGGCCGGCCTGCATCTCCGCACGCTGGGCGTTGAGCTGCTCCAGGTCATGGCGGCGCTGTTCCAGCTCGACCTCGGTCTCGCGCACGGCCTTCGCCGCGGCGGAGACCTGTTCCGCCTGCTTCGCCAGGGCTGCGTTGGCGCTGTCGCGGGCATTTGCCGTCTCGCGCTGCTCGCGGGTGAGGGCCTCGATGTCCTTGCGCACCCCTTCCAGCTTCTGCCGGGCCTCCTTCTGTTCCGCCTGGGCCTTTTCGTCCTGCGCGGCCAGGGCCGGCGGGAGGGTGGCGAAGCTCAGGATGGCGAGGGCAAGGGCGAGGGAAAGACGGGGGACTGGGCGCATACCCGGATTATTACCCATCCGGCGATGGCGGAAGCCGCTTTGGGCCGGCCAGTCTTGTGTGGGAGCCGGCTATGCTGGCGATCCGCGGCAGCGGGCAAGCTTGCCGCGGTATGGCAAAACGGGTTGGTATGGTTCAAAAGCCCGGTCCAGCCCCCTTTCGCGTCACTGGTCTTTTCCTAGGCCTCCTAAGAATTCCGTTCGCATTTCGTTTAGACGTCCATATGTTTTGACGCAGCGCGACATTGTGCCTAAAGTGGGGCTGCAGGCTATTCCGAGGAGGCGGATGGTGAAGCAAGGCATTCCGCGCCTCTACGACGAGGCGTTTGAACACGACAGCTGCGGTTTCGGTCTCGTCGCGCAGATAGACGGCCACGCCAGTGCGGCTCTGGTCGACACGGCGTTCGCCGCGTTGGCGAAACTTTCGCACCGCGGCGGCGTGAACGCCGACGGCATCAGCGGCGACGGCTGCGGCGTGCTCGTGCGCCGCCCGGTGGAATGGTTGCGCGCGTTGGCGGGCGAGGCAGGCATCGCCCTCGCCACGCACTTCGCCAGCGGCCTCGTCTTCCTCGATCCCGACGGCGACGATGCCGCGGCACGCGTGCTGGAGGCTGAGCTCCTGCGCGAGAACCTCCCGGTGGCCGGATGGCGCGACGTGCAGGTCGACGCTTCCGCTTGCGGTCCGCTCGCCTCGTCCTCCATGCCGCGCGTGCGCCAGGTGTTCGTCGATTCGCCGGGCGACCTCCCGGCGGCCGCGTTCGAGGCAGCGCTGTTCCATGCACGCCGCCGCGCCGAACTCGCCCTCGCCAACGACCCGCATTTCTACGTCGTGTCGCTCTCCGGCGAAGTGATCGGCTACAAGGCGATGGCCGCGCCCGGCCGCCTGCGTGACGTGTATCCTGACCTGAACCATCCGGCCCTCGTCGCCGATGCGGTCGTCTTCCACCAGCGCTTCTCCACGAATACCTCGCCGCAGTGGCGCCTGGCCCAGCCCTTCCGTTTCCTCGCCCACAACGGCGAGATCAACACCATCCGCGCGAATCGTCGCTGGATGCAGGCGCGCACCTCGGTGCTGCGTTCGGATCGTGTCGACCTCTCCGACATCGGCCCGCTGGTGCGGCAGAGCGGCTCGGATTCCGAGAGCCTCGACAACGCGCTCGAGGTGCTGCTCATGGGAGGCATGGACCTGCTCACGGCCATGCGCGTGCTGGTGCCGCCCGCCTATGCGGCGCGCGAGGACATCGACGAAGACCTCGCGGCGTTCTACGAGTACTACGCGCTGCACAGCGAGCCCTGGGACGGTCCCGCCGGCCTGGTGATGTGCGATGGCCGGTACGCGGCCTGCACGCTGGACAGGAACGGACTGCGCCCGGCCCGCTGGTCGCTGTCCGACGACAACCACCTCATCGTCGCTTCCGAGACCGGCCTGTGGGACGTGCCTTCGTCGCGCATCGTCGCGAAGGGGCGGCTCGCACCGGGCGAGATGATCGCGGTCGACTTCCGCGAACACCGCTTCCTGCGCGATGCCGACATCGATGCGATCAACCGTACCCGCGCGCCGTTCCGCGACTGGCTGCGCAACGGCGTCACCTACCTCGAATCCGACCTGATCGATCCCACGCTCGCGGCCGAACCGCTGCCCGCGGACGAACTGCACCGCTACCAGAAGCTCTACGGCCTCTCGCGCGAAGAATGCGAATCCGTGCTGAAAGTGCTTGCCGAGACGGAGGCCGAAGCCACCGGGTCGATGGGCGACGACACACCGATGGCCGTGCTGTCGCGGCAGATCCGTCCGCTGTTCGACCGCTTCCGTCAGGGCTTCGCCCAGGTGACGAATCCGCCGATCGATCCGCTGCGCGAGCGGCTGGTGATGTCGCTGGTCACGCAGATCGGGCAGGAACGGAACATCTTCGACCTGGGCCCCGAGAACGCGAAGCAGATCCTGCTGAACTCGCCGATCCTGTCGCAGCGGAAGCTGCGGCAGATCCTCGCGAATCCGGCCTATGCCGACACACCCCGCTTCGACCTGATGTATGGCGCCGACGAGTCGCTGGAGCAGGCACTGCGGCGCATTTGCGACGAGGTGGAAGCGGCCGTGCGCCGCGGCGTGCAGATCGTCTTCCTCAGCGACCGCTATCCGCGCCGCGACCTGCTGCCGATCCATTCGCTGCTCGCCACGGGTGCCGTGCATGCGCGCCTGGTCGATACCGGCCTGCGCTGCCAGTGCAACATCATGGTGGAGACGGCGACGCCGCGCGATCCGCACCACTTCGCATGCCTGCTCGGTTTCGGTGCCACGGCGATCTATCCCTGGCTCGCCTACCAGAGCCTGTTCGACATGGGCCGCAGCGGCCATATCCGCAAGGGCGAGGGCGCACCGCGCGAGATCGGCCGCAACTATCGCCGCGGCATCCGCAAGGGCCTGCTGAAGATCCTGTCGAAGATGGGCATCTCCACCGTCGCCGGGTATCGCGGCGCGCAGCTCTTCGAGATCGTGGGCCTCGCGCCCGACGTGGTGTCGCTGTGTTTCCCAGGAACTCCGTCGCGCATCGGCGGCTCCGGCTTCGCCGACCTGGAACAGGAGCAGCGCCTGCTCGCCGCGGAAGCCTGGGACGAGGCGCAGGCATTGCGTGCCGGCGGCCTGTACAAGTACGTGCACGGTGGCGAGTTCCACATGTACAACCCGGACGTCATCGCCAGCCTGCAGGTGGCGGTGCGCACGGGCGAGTGGCGGGACTACGAAAAGTACGCGCGCTACGTGGACACGCGTCCGCCGTCGGCGCTGCGCGACCTGCTGGTTCCGCGCGCGGCGACACCGATCCCCCTGGAGGAAGTCGAGCCCGTCGAGGACATCCTCAAGCGTTTCGATTCCGCGGGCATGTCGCTGGGCGCGCTCTCGCCGGAAGCGCACGAGGCACTCGCCATCGCAATGAACCGGCTCGGCGCGCGCAGCAATTCGGGTGAGGGTGGCGAGGATCCTTCTCGCTACGGCACCGACCGTGCCTCGAAGATCAAGCAGGTCGCCTCGGGCCGTTTCGGCGTCACGCCGGCCTACCTGGTCAATGCGGAAGTTCTGCAGATCAAGATCGCCCAGGGCGCCAAGCCGGGCGAGGGCGGCCAGCTGCCCGGGCACAAGGTGGACGCCACGATCGCACGCCTGCGCTACGCGAAGCCGGGCATCGGCCTCATCTCGCCGCCGCCTCACCACGACATCTACTCCATCGAAGACCTCGCCCAGCTCATCCACGACCTCAAGGAAGTGAATCCGGAGGCGCTGATCTCGGTGAAACTCGTGTCCCACGCGGGCGTCGGCACCGTCGCCGCGGGCGTGGTGAAGGCAGGCGCCGACCTCATCACGGTATCGGGCCACGACGGCGGCACCGGAGCGAGTCCGCTTACGTCCATCAAGTATGCGGGCACGCCGTGGGAACTGGGTCTTGCCGAGACACAGCAGACGCTGCGTCTCAACGACCTGCGCGGAAGGGTACGCCTGCAGACCGACGGCGGATTGAAGACCGGTCTGGACGTCGTCAAGGCGGCGATGCTCGGTGCGGAAAGCTTTGGCTTCGGTACCGGACCGATGGTCGCGCTGGGCTGCAAGTACCTGCGCATCTGTCATCTCAACAACTGCGCCACCGGCGTCGCCACGCAGCACCCGGTCCTGCGCCAGAAGCACTTCCTCGGCCTTCCCGAGATGGTGATGAACTACTTCCGCTTCATCGCGGAAGACGTGCGCCAGCATCTCGCGCGGCTCGGCGTGCGCTCGCTCGCGGAACTGATCGGGCAGAGCGACAGGCTCGAGCAGCGCGATGGCGTGACGCCGGTGCAGGAGCGCCTGGATCTTTCGCCGCTGATCGGCACGGACGGCCTCGGCGCCGAGGTCGATTTCGCCTGCACGCTCGGACGCAATCCGATGCGGGATCCCGCATCGCTCGCGAACCGCATCGCTGCCGATACGCGCGCCGCCGTGGCAGAAGGGACGGGAGGCACCTTCCGCTATCCCATCGTCAATACCGATCGCGCCATCGGCGCGCGCCTCTCCGGCGAGGTGGCACGTCGCTGGGGCGACGCGGGCATGGACGGGTCGCCGATCGACCTGCACCTCACCGGCGCGGCCGGCCAGAGCCTTGGCGCGTGGAACGCTGCGGGCGTGCACATCGACCTCACCGGCGAAGCCAACGATGGCGTGGGCAAGGGCATGGCCGGCGGCCGCCTGGTCATCCGACCACCGGCCGACTCGCGCTTCGCGAGCCAGGACGCGTCCATCATCGGCAACACCTGCCTGTACGGTGCCACCGGCGGCGAGCTGTTCGCGGCAGGACAGGCCGGCGAACGCTTCGCCGTGCGCAATTCCGGCGCGCTCGCGGTCGTGGAAGGCGCCGGCGACCATTGCTGCGAATACATGACCGGCGGCGTCGTCGCCGTGCTCGGTCGCACGGGGCTCAATTTCGGCGCGGGCATGACGGGCGGGTTTGCCTACGTGCTCGACGTCGAGCGCAGCTTCGTCGACTGCTACAACCACGAACTCGTCGACATCGTGCGTATCTCGCACGAAGGTATGGAACATTACATGCAGCATCTCCGCCGCCTCATCGCCCGCCATGCCGAACTCACGGGCAGCGCATGGGGTGCGCGCGTCCTCGGCGACTTCCGCGGCCTGTTGCAGCGCTTCTGGCTGGTGAAGCCCAAGGCCGCCAGCCTCGACGCGCTGGCCGAAGAGCTGCGGAGCGCCGCATGAGCGCGAAGGACTTCCAGTTCCTCGAGATTCCCCGCCAGACGCCGCGCACCGTGCCGGTGGCCGTGCGCGTGCTGGGCTATGGCGAGATCTCCGGCGACTTCGCGTCGAGCGAGGCGTCGTCCCAGTCCGGACGCTGCATCGATTGCGGCAATCCGTACTGCGAACATGCCTGCCCGGTGCACAACTACATTCCCAACTGGCTGAAGCTGGTGCAGGAAGGCCGCCTGTTCGAAGCCGCCACGCTGATGCACGAAACCAATCCCCTGCCGGAGATCTGCGGGCGCGTCTGTCCTCAGGACCGTCTCTGCGAAGGCGCGTGCACGCTGGAGCAGGGCGACTTCGGCGCGGTGACGATCGGCAGCGTGGAGCGCTGGGTCACCGACGAGGCCATCCGCCAGGGCTGGCGACCGGATCTTTCCCGCGTGCGCGAGACCGGCGCCCGCGTCGCCATCGTCGGTGCCGGACCGGCCGGGCTTGCCTGCGCGGACCGCCTGCGCCGCGCGGGTATCGCAGCCGACGTGTTCGATCGCCAGCACGAGATCGGTGGGCTGCTCACCTTTGGCATTCCGCCCTTCAAGCTCGACAAGAACGTGGTACGCACGCGCCGCATGGTGCTCGAAGGCATGGGCGTGCGTTTCCATCTCGGCGTGGAGATCGGCCGCGATATCGGTTTCGACGACCTGCTCGCCGACTACGACGCCGTCTTCGTCGGTACCGGTGCCTACACCTATGTGGACGGCCGCCTCGTAGGCCGCGATCTGCAGGGCGTGCACGATGCGCTGCCCTTCCTGATCGCCAACACCGAGAGGTTGTTGCGCGAAGAACCGCCGTCACCCGAATACGACCTCGCCGGCAAGCACGTCGTGGTGCTCGGCGGTGGCGATACGGGCATGGACTGCAACCGCACGGCGATCCGGCTCGGCGCGGCGTCCGTGACCTGCGTCTACCGCCGCGACGAACCGAGCATGCCGGGTTCGCGCCGCGAAGTCGGCTACAGCCGGGAGGAGGGCGTCCGCTTCCTCTTCCAGCGTCAGCCGGTCGCCCTCATCGGTGACGAACATGGTCGCGTGAACGCCGTGCGCGTGGTCGATACGCAACTCGTCGACGGTGGCGATGGCCGCCCGTATCCGCAGAACGTGACGGGCAGCGAAACCGACCTTCGCGCCGACGTGGTGATCCAGGCTTTCGGCTTCCAGCCGAGCCCACCCGACTGGTGCGATGCCTTCGGCATCGAGCGCGACCGCTACGGCCGCATCCTGGCCGGCGGTGAAGGACGCCTGCCCCTGCAGACCAGCCATCCGCGCATCTTCGCCGGCGGCGACAACGTTCGCGGCGCCGACCTCGTAGTGCGAGCCGTGTACGACGGCCGCGAAGCCGCCGCATCGATCGCAAGGTTGCTTGCGACGAAGGAAGCGAGAGCCACGGTAGCCGCCTGACCCCCGCCGGTGCCTCCCAACCTATCGTCGCCCCTGCGCAGGCAGGGGCCCAGCGACTTGGCTTCCACCCCGACCGCACCCACAATGGCCCCATGCTCCCCCGGGCCACCACCCCATGTGCCTGATCGCCTTTGCCTGGCAAGCGCACCCCCGCTGGCGCCTCGCCCTCGTCGGCAATCGCGACGAATTCCATGCCCGCCCCACCGCGCCGCTGGCGCCCTGGGATGAAGCGCCGCAGATCGCCGCAGGCCGCGACCTCGAAGCAGGCGGTACATGGGCCGGCGTGGGCGCGCGCGGCCGTGCCAGCGTCATCACCAACGTGCGCGACCTCACCGCGGACCATAGCGGCCTGTCACGCGGCCTGCTGGTAGCCGATTACCTCGGTTCGACCCTGTCGGCGCGCACGCACGCCATCGAACTGATGGCCAGCGCCGGACAATACCGTCCCTTCAACCTGCTCACCTTCGATCGCGAGGACGCGTATTACCTCGGCAATCATCCGCACGCCCGGGCCCAGCCCGTGGAACCGGGTGTCCATGGCCTGAGCAATGCGGACTTCAACGCGCCCTGGCCAAAGACGCGCGCGCTCGTGCGCAGGCTGCAAGACTGGCTCGCCGCAGGCGGCGACGACGATACGGATGCCCTGTTCGCCATGCTGTCCGACCAGGGCCGCTGGCCCGACGACGTGCTGCCGGACACGGGCATCGGCATCGAGCGGGAGCGCTTCCTCTCGAGTGCGTTCATCGTGGGCGAAAACTACGGCACCCGGGCCAGTACGATCATCCTGATCGATCATGAGGACCGCACCACGATCGTGGAGCGCCGCTTCGGCCCCAACGGCGTCCCGGACGGCCAGACCCGCCTGGACCTGTAGGACTGTCGCTGCTAGTGAACCTGCTGGCCTGCGGGGACGTCGATTACCGCGCCCCCGGTCAAACCGTTTTGCTCCAGCTGCAATTGAATCCGCCTCTTCATGCCCCGAAGAACAGGAAAGCATCTTTCCCTTACTCCCGGAGTTTCCATGCAGATCGATCTCAGCAAGCGTAGCGCCATCGTCACCGGTTCCACCGCCGGCATCGGCCTGGCCATCGCCACCGGCCTTGCCAGGGCAGGCGCTTCCGTCGTCATCACCGGCCGCACCCAGGCTCGCGTCGACGAAGCCATCGCCGCCGTGAAGAAGGCCGTGCCGGACGCGAAGGTCACGGGCGTCGCTGCGGATCTCGGCACCGCCGAAGGCGGCGCGGCGCTGATCAAGGCCGTGCCCCAGACCGACATCCTGGTGAACAACCTCGGCATCTTCGAACCGCGCGACTTCTTCGAGATCGACGATGCCGAATGGAGCCGCTTCTTCGACGTGAACGTGATCTCGGGCGTGCGGCTCTCGCGCCACTACGCCAAGGGCATGGCCGAGCGTGGCTGGGGCCGCGTGCAGTTCATCTCCAGCGAATCGAGCATCCAGACGCCGCCGGAGATGGTGCACTACGGCGTGACCAAGACGGCCCAGCTCGCCGTATCGCGCGGCCTGGCCGAAGTGCTGGCGGGTACCGGCGTCACGGTGAACGCGGTGCTTCCGGGCCCGACCTTGTCCGAAGGTGTCAGCGAGTTCTTCGGCAAGATCGCGAAGAACGATGGCAAGACGCAGGAACAAGTCGAAGCCGAATTCATCCAGACGCACCGCCCCACGTCCCTCATCAAGCGCCTGCTCAGCGTGGACGAAGTGGCGAACGTCTCGGTCTTCCTCGCCTCGGAAGAAGCCTCCGGCACCACCGGCTCCGCGTTCCGCGTGGACGGCGGCGTCGCCCGCCTGATCCTCTGACGCCAACGCCAACGCCAACGCCAACGCCAAACGCCAAACGCCGAACGCCGAACGGCGAATGGCGAATGGCAACTGTAGGAGCGCGCCCTGCGCGCGACAGCCTCTCGACTCGGTTTTCGGCCTGGCGCGCCAACTCCGGAGTCACGGCCTCAAAACATGTCGCGCGCAAGGCGCGCTCCTACAATGCCCCTAACAGGTCAATCGTCGACAACACCTGTACCAGATCAATCACCCACCTGGCAGACGATCTTCGCGAACGCCCCGTCGTTCCGCTGGAACTCCGGCCGCGGCGAATGAAAGCCGCGATCGCTCAGGCTGACCGACGTCACATTCTCCATCCGGAAGAACTTCCACCCCGCCGGCGCACCCGAAGCGCTTCCGCCGGCCACCTGGTAGGCACTCAACAGACGATGCCCCGCATGGTCGTCGCCAAACACATAGGGCTGCACCAGCCGCTGCGCGCCGTCGTACTCGACGACGAGCAACCGCATCGAGCGGATCGCCTCGCAGATGGTTCCTTCGAAGCGGCTCACGACAGCTCGCCGTCGACGTAATACCAGCGGCCGTCCTCGCGCACGAAACGGCTGACTTCATGCATGCGCTCGGCGCTTCCGCCGCCCATGCGCAGCCGCGCAACGAATTCGACGATTGCCGTGTCCGGTGTCGGACTCTCGTGCCGCTTCACCGAAAGGCCGAGCCAGGTCGGCTTCGGCGATTGCGTCGACAAGCCAAGTGCAGGCGGCCTGGTGTCGCGATGCCATGTTTCGAGCAGGTAATCCTCGAGACCGAGCACGTAGGCGCTGTAGCGCGAGCGCATCAGCGCTTCGGCAGTCGGCGCAGGCAAACCACCATGCCATTGGCCGCAACAGGCGGTGTATGGCGTCTCGCCGTCACAAGGGCAAGGCTGGGCGGGCAATGGAGTCATGGCCATCCTGTGGGGTATGGAGTTGTATCGTCCAGATGCTCAATCCACTTCACCAGAGACGATCAGTGAAGACAGATCGTAGCCCATGGCGACAGCTCGCTCCTTGAGCGAGAAGAATGTGGACGCATCCATGCGTGGCGTACGCGACAGAATCCAAAGATACTTCCGCCCCGGCTGCCCAACCATTGCCCACCGATAATCATCGTCAAGCGCGATGACCCAGTAATCCGCCCATACCAAGGGCAACCACGACAGCCACCTCGGCGCAAAGCGCACTTGCAGTTTGCCTTGCGAAAACGGCTCGGGCCGGCGGGCCACGCCGTCGCTGCCGATGGTTCCGCCATCGGCGGTGACGCATTCGTTGTGTACCGCCACGGTACCGTCTGCGCGGGGGGCGTACGTGGCCGTGACCGGCCCCGTGCACTTCCTCTGGAAATACATCGGCAGCCGGGCGATCTCGTGCCAGGTGCCGGCGTAGCGCTCCAGATCGAGGTGGGCGACGGCGGTAACGGGCGCGGTGGCAATGGGAGGCATGGCCGTATTCCGTGGGGACGACCCCCTACGATGCGCATCCGGAGTGAACCTCGTTTGAACCCCGAAGTCAGGCCGCCGAGACGCGGACGAGCAGTGCGGTCGCGCCCGCGCTGAGCTGGATGGCGCTTGGCCCTAGCGCCGTATCGCCGGCGATGCACGGCTGTCCGTCGACACTGCCTTCGCCACCGGCAAGATGAAGCAGAGCCACGTCGCTCACGTCGACGCGGCACGGTCCACGCATGACGTCCACTCCGCCGCGCACTTTCCCTCGACGCAGCATGAGATTGAAGTCCCGCGTCGCTCCGCCAGACAGCGCGACATCGACATGCGCTTCGCCGGGGAACGCGAACGGCTCGAAAGGCACGGTCAGCGCATGCTCGCGCTCGCCATCCAGCGTCATCGTGAAGCCATCGCCTTGCAGCAGCACGATCGTCCGGTCGATCCCCGGAAAGCGCGAGAACGGCGAAGCGGTATCCACGTCGGCGATGCTCACGCGCCAGAGGAACTCATCCATGGAGGCACCCGGCGGTTCGACGGCGATCTCGCGCGTGATCCCGAGCCCGTTCTTCCAGGGCACGGGCTTCAGTTCGCTGAAACGGACGACGCTCATGCGACGCGCTCGATATCGCGGGCAAAGGGAGGCAGCGCGCGAAGCATGCCCGTGCCGTAGCGCTTGGTGACCACGCGGCGATCGAGCAGGACGATCCGCCCGGTGTCGGTTTCCGTACGGATGAGGCGTCCGCAGTACTGCGTGAGCAGCCGCGTGGCGTCCGGCACGCTCACCTCGATGAAGGGATTGCGTCCACGCGATTCGAGCCATTCCGCATAGGTCGCACCGACAGGATCGGTCGGCACCGCGAAAGGCAGCTGCGTGACCACCACGGTTTCGCAGAGCTTGCCGGGAAGATCGAGCCCCTCCCCGAACGAGGCAAGTCCGAACAGCGTGCTGCCCTTGCCGGCTTCGATGTCTTCGCAATGCTCCGCGATCAACTGCGCCTTGGACAGGGAGCCCTGCGCACGCACCTTGCGCACGAATTCAATGGGCAGGATCTGCAGCACGCGATCGAGCTTCGCGCGCGAGGTGAACAGCACGAGGTTGCCCGCGTTCCAGTCGAGGTGCTTCGCCAGCCAGTCGGACACTTCGCGCGCATGACCTTCGCGATCGTCAGGCAGCGAGTTCAAGGCCGGCACGGTGAGCGTGGCTTGCCTTTCCAGGTCGAAAGGCGAGGGCAGGCTGATCGTCACAGCTTCGTTCGGCAGTCCCACCGAATCGGCGAAACCACGAAAATTGCCGCCCGCACTCAGCGTCGCCGAGGTCATCACCACCGCGGAAGCGTTGTCCCAGAGCACGCTGCGCAGCAGCCCGCCGGCGGAGACCGCCGACGCATGGCACACCAGTTGCTGCTCCGGGGTCATGCTCACCCAGCGCGCGAGCGGCGGGCCGTTTTCGCGATCGTCGGCGGACCAGGCGTACCACGTGCGCACCTGGCGATCGAGGCGCTCAAGCGCCACGCCGAGTTCGCGCGACAACGCTTCCTGCGTCGGGCCGCCGGCCTCCATCTCCACCACGGTGCGGCGCACGGTGCGCAGCCAGCGCTGGATGTCCTTCGTGAGGAGGTGCAGGTGCTCCGCATGCATCTTCCAGTTTTCCGGAAGCTGCCCCAGCGAAGCGCGGAACACGGGTTCCGTCTCGCTCGACGAAGGCGTCCACGAGAGGCGGATCTCGCGTTCGATGGCCTCCAGCGCGTTGGAAAGCTCGAGCATCTTCTCGTCGCCGGCTTCCAGCGTGAGGTTGCCGATGCTTTCCTTGTCCGTGAGGGAATAGGCGCCGTGGATCTGGTTCTGCAAGCGGCCGATGCGCCGCACGGCCGTGGCGAGGTGCACGTCGGCGGCACCGCGGTCGATGGCCTTGCCGGGCACATGGTGCGCCTCGTCGAAGATGTACAGCGTCTCTTCCGGCTTGGGCAGGATCACCCCGCCGAAGGTGTCCTCGTCGCGCGGCATCGTAAGGTCGGCGAGCACCAGGTCCTGGTTCGCGACGACGATGTCGGCTTCGCCGATGGCGCGGCGGGCGACGAAGAACGGACACACGGCGAACGCGCCGCATTTGCGCCCGGTGCAACCGCCTGCGCTGGTGGTGATCATCCCGCGCACGAGGTCGGACAGGGGTTCGGGGCTCATGTCGATATCGCCGTTCCACTCGCGCGACTCGAACATCTTCCCGAGCTTTTCAATGGCCTTGGTGTCGCGCTCGGCCGGTGGGCGCGACCACAGCGCGAGATCGGCGTCGAACTCGAAGCCACCCTGCGCGGACGGCTCGGCCCCTGCCATGCGCAGGTTGCGCGGGCAGAGGTAGCGGGCGCGGCCCTTGGCGAGCGCCACCTTGGCCTCGACGCCGCAGAGCGTCAGGTACTGCGGGATGTCACGTTGGACCAGCTGTTCCTGAAGCGCCACGGTGGCCGTGGCGATGACCAGCTTCTTCTTCTGCGCCCGGGCGACTTCCAGGCCGGCAATGAGGTAAGCCATGGACTTACCCGTGCCGGTCGGCGCCTCGATCACGGCCGCTCCCGCCGGCTCGGCGAGCGCCTTGGCCACTTCGGCGATCATCTTCAGCTGCGAGGCACGCCCACGGAACCCCGGAAGGCCGTCCTTCAGCCGCGCATAGGCGGCGCGGATCGCGGCTTTGGTGTCGTCGGTGAGCATCGGTGGGGCGAGAACGCGCGGGGCAACCTTGCAAGGTTACCTTATCGACGTCTCATCCCACGAACCTCAGGCGTGGCGGCGATTCATCCCGGCGGGAGGCGTGCCCGCGCCGGCCACGAGGCCGGCTACCACGTAGTTGTGCTCCATCCAGGTGCCGTCGGCCTGCTGCACGTGGATTTCCACGGGGCGGCCGAGCTCGGCGGAGAGGCCGGGGGCGATGGCCTCGGCGGCGGCAAGGGCGGACGCCTGCGACGGGTACGGTCCGAGAAGCAGCGATGCGGCACGGCGAACGATCCACGGTCCCTCAGTCGATTCGCTGTACGGAATGAACAGTTGGGCGGAACTGGATGCCATGGAACCCTCGCGAAGGCAGGTGCACCAGACGGACGAGGCCGCTGATGCGGCCTCTGGATCTACGCTACGCCCAGCGGGCTAAAAAAGCCGTTAAGCCTTTCAAGACAACGGTTTACGGCCTACCTCGGTGCGCCGGGAGCAATCCGGCGCATGGCTGTTGATGAGTCCCGTGGCCTCCATCCAGGCGAACACGATGGTCGGGCCGACGAAGGTGAAGCCCCGCTTGCGCAAGGCCTTGGACACCTGCTCGGACAGGGGGCTGTTCGGCGGCACCGGGCCCTGCCAAAGAAGCGGTTCGCCGCCCACGAAGGCCCAGGCGAAGGCGGCGAAATCTTCCCCCGCCTCGCGCATCGACAGATAAGCGCGGGCGTTGCGGATCGTCGCCTCGATCTTGCTGCGCGAACGGATGATGCCCGGGTCGGCCAGCAGGCGGGCGACATCGTTCGTCCCGTACGTCGCGACCACCTCGGGTTCGAACCCTTCGAAGGCCCGCCGGAATCCCTCCCTGCGAGCGAGGATCGTCCGCCAGGAAAGCCCTGCCTGGAACCCGTCCAGCACCAGCTTTTCCCAAAGCCTGCGGCCGTCGCGCTCGGGTACGCCCCACTCGCGGTCGTGGTAGTCGCGCATGAGGTCATCGGATTCGCCCCAGGGGCAACGGACCAGCGCCGGTGTCTCGGACATGCTCATCTGCCAAGCCTCGCACCCATGCGCGTTCGGGTCTACCATCGCCCGCTTACCCACCGAACAAGCGGGTCCCCATGCCGCCACTCGACGCAACCACTTCCATACCCGACGCGATCGTCGCGGTGCATGGACTGTCCAAGACCTACAAGACCGGCTTCCAGGCGCTCAAGCGTGTCGACCTGGAGATCCGCCGCGGCGAAATCTTCGCCCTGCTCGGCCCGAACGGCGCGGGCAAGACCACGCTGATCAGCATCGTCTGCGGCATCGTCAACGGCAGCGAAGGCACGGTGACCGTGGACGGGCACGACATCGTACGCGATTACCGCGCGGCGCGCGGCCTCATCGGGCTGGTACCGCAGGAACTCTCCACAGATGCCTTCGAGAGCGTCTGGGCCACGGTGAAGTTCAGCCGCGGGCTGTTCGGCAAGTCGCCCGATCCGGCGTACCTGGAGAAGATCCTGCGCGAACTCTCGCTATGGGAGAAGAAGGATTCGAAGATCATGACGCTGTCCGGCGGCATGAAGCGGCGTGTGCTGATCGCGAAGGCCCTGGCGCACGAGCCGCGCGTGCTCTTCCTCGACGAACCGACCGCCGGCGTCGACGTGGAGCTTCGCCACGACATGTGGCAGATGGTCCATCGCCTGCGCGAATCGGGCGTCACCATCATCCTCACCACGCATTACATCGAGGAGGCCGAGCAGATGGCCGACCGTATCGGCGTGATCAATCGCGGCGAACTGGTGCTCGTGGAAGAGAAGCACACGCTGATGCGCAAGCTCGGCAAGAAGCAGCTGTCGCTGCAACTCCAGACCCCCTTGCAGGCCCTGCCGGAAGGCCTCGCCGAATGGCCGCTGGAACTCTCGGCCGACGGCGGCTGCCTTACCTATACCTTCGATACGCAGGGCGAGCACACCGGCATTGCCGAACTGTTGCGCAAGCTCAGCGCACTGGGCATCGATTTCAAGGACCTGCATTCGAGCGAAAGCTCGCTCGAGGACATCTTCGTCAGCCTGGTAAGGAGCCGCGCATGAACTTCTACGCGATCCGCGCCATCTACCGTTTCGAAATGGCGCGCACCTTCCGCACGCTGATGCAAAGCATCGCCTCGCCGGTGCTGTCGACCTCGCTGTACTTCGTGGTGTTCGGTGCCGCCATCGGCTCACGCATGGGCGACGTGGGCGGCGTGAGCTACGGGGCCTTCATCATTCCCGGCCTCATCATGCTGTCCTTGCTCAACGAGAGCATCTCCAATGCCTCGTTCGGCATCTATATGCCGAAGTGGGCCGGCACGATCTACGAGCTGTTGTCGGCACCTGTGTCCTACGTGGAAGTGGTGCTCGGCTACGTGGGCGCGGCGGCGACGAAGTCGGTGATCCTGGGCCTGCTGATCCTGCTGACCGCGCGCCTGTTCGTGTCCTACGAGATCCTGCATCCGTTCTGGATGATCGCCTTCCTCCTGCTCACGGCGGTGACCTTCAGCCTCTTCGGTTTCATCATCGGCCTGTGGGCCGACGACTTCCAGAAGCTGCAGGTGGTGCCGTTGATGGTAATCACGCCGCTCACGTTCCTGGGCGGAAGCTTCTATTCCATCTCGATGCTCCCGCCGGTATGGCAGAAGATCACGCTGTTCAATCCGGTGGTGTACCTGGTGAACGGCTTCCGCTGGAGTTTCTACGGCAAGGCCGACGTGGACGTGGCGATCAGCGCGGGCGCCACGGTGGGCTTCCTGCTGCTGTGCCTTGGCATCGTGTGGTGGATTTTCCGGACCGGGTGGAAGCTGAAGGCCTGAGGGGTATTCATGCGCCGTGGCTGGCTACGCGCTCTCATTGCATCGGCCTGCATCGTCGGGTCGATGTGGGGTGTTGCCGTCGCTAAGGCCGACTGCATCGACGATGCCGCGCGTTACCAGCATGTGGATCCGCTTGTGCTGCGGGCGATCGCCTACCACGAATCGCGCATGCATCCGGGTACGCTCAACCGGAACTCCAATGGAAGCATCGACGTCGGCGTGATGGGCATCAACTCGCTGCACTTCGCGGAGCTCGCCGGATACGGCATCGCCCCAGGCCATCTCCGCGACGGCTGCACGAATGCGTACGTGGGCGCCTATTACCTTCGCAAGAAGGTCGACAAGTACGGCGACACCTGGCGCGCCGTGGCGGCTTACCACTCCGAGACCCCGGAACTGGGTGCGGCCTATGCCAATGCGATCCGGGCCGTGTTGGCCCGGTGGGGCGTGTTCAGCCGGTAGCCTCGGCGATGCAAGCCTGGCAGAGCGCCCAGGCTTCCGGATCCTGTTCCAGCGTCTGCACCACCTGGCTCAGGACAAACTGGAAGTTCGCCCCCTGGGCAGGGTTTCCAAACTCCTCAAGCATCAGGCCTTCGATGAGGCGGCCGACGAGAATTTTTTCGTCTGTAACGCCGGCATCGTGCATGCGCCGCACCATCGTCATGGGTGCCAGCGGCCCTGACCCGTCCGTCCCGCCAGGAGGTGTCGCCACGCTGCGGGACGGCAAGCCCGTGCCGGGGCGATCCGCGGCGATCCGCGAGCGCAGTTGTTCGTATAACCGGTGGGTGCGGGAGATCTCCGTCATGGGCACAGTATACGCAGCCGCCTAAACCGGAGGATGGCTGGGTCGCAAGTTTTTGCGTCAAGAATGTGACCGTTCGGGACTAGA
>NZ_JBPGXO010000032.1:0-52699 GCF_056755555.1 Luteibacter sp. SVR4-7G
TTCAGGTGAAAGCGGTAGGTGAACTCGCTTCGCGCGGGAATGCCGTCGAAGCTGAGGCCCGGCACGCCGTCCTGGTCAGTCGGTACGATCAGCCCGTGCCAGTGGACGGAGGTGGCCGTGTCGAGCATGTTCCGCACATGCACGCTGACGGACTCGCCTTCCTTCCAGCGCAGCGTCGGCCCGGGAACGCCACCGTTCACCGCCACCGCCTTGCGTGCCCTGCCAGTGAAATCCACCGCCGCCTCGGACACGCGCAGTTCCACGGCCGCCGTGCCGAGATCCTGCACGCGCGGCATCGAGGCCGTTGCGGCGGCGGCACGTCCCAGGCCCAGGCCCGTGCCGATACCGGCGATCACCAGCCCTTGCACGAAGCGTCGGCGAGGCAGGTGCACGGGACGATCGTCGATGTCGCTCATGCGGGAAGGGGAAAGCTGCGGTTCCGGAACCGTCAGGTTAACCAGCCACGCTTGCGCACGACAACTCTGGACGAGGCTTCATGCGGTGCCCAGGGTGGTCAGCGGTAGGCGACGTTGACGGTGATGCTCGTATTCGCGGAACCCGGGGCGAGCGGCTTCCCGGTGCTGCGATAACGCGCGCGGAATCCGTAACTGCGCCCTGCGCGCGACGCGGGAAGGACCAGCGGCACACGGCTGTTCGGTATGGCCTGCTTGTCCGGTTGATCGCTACGCACCTCGACCGCGACCCCCTTCGCGGCATCGCTGCCGTTGAGCCTGAACAGCGTCGGGTCGGCTTCGTCGGCGGAACCGGCGAAGGTCAGGAGCATCTGGGTGGCGTGGCTGCAGCCGGTGGAAACCAGCTGCTGCGTGGCCCAGTGGCTGTGGCCCTCGGCAGCGAGGATGCCGCCGTCGACCTTGCCGATGGTGAACACGACACTCTTTGTAAGGAAGGCACAGGTGGGACGCTGCGGCTCGACGCGGGCGTCGGCGAGATCGAGCCACACCATCGGCCGGCCATCGTATCCCGCGCTGGCAAGCCTTCCCGGCGTGACGGCACCGCCGTTGGCGATGGGCCCCGTCTTGATCAGCTCGACGGAGAAATGGGCGTTCGACATACCGATGTCGAGCATCTGGATCGGCCAGATGGGGCTGCTGTAGCTGTCGGAAAACGGCAGGAGGTACGAGCCCCCTTTGTAGTTGAACCGGATACGCAGCCCGATGCCCGCGATGTTCGTGCCATAGATGCCTCCGCCAAGCGGCGCGCCGGCGAACTGATGGAGATAGAAGGTGCGCGTGTACTTCTTGCAGAAGTGGTAGCTGGTGGACGACCAGCCGGGCGTGGTCCGGCTGGCGATGACCGTGCCCGGCGCCGCCTCCGGCGAGACCCTGACGATGCCGAAGGACACCCTCTGCGGCGCGCCTTGCACGGACGGCAGCTTGCACGGGCCGAATGCGAAGGAGAGAGAAGGCGCAAGAAGCAGGAGAACGAAGGCGGCGGACTGTGTCGATGGGCGTGAGAACATGTCGTGCATCCTGCTGACGGTTAGGCAAGAGTCACGCGCCCTCCCCCATCAAACCATACGACCAGTCTGAAAGTGCGATGACAGCATCGCCCGACATTGCACGGCGCGTTCACCCTTCCTCGCCAACCATCGGCCTATGAGCCTGCAGGACTACCGCCGCAAGCGAAACTTCGCCAAGACACGCGAGCCGGCGCCGGACGACTCCGCTGCGGGCGGCGGTCGCGCGATCTTCGTGGTCCAGTTGCACCATGCGTCCCGGCGCCACTTCGACTTCCGCTTGCAGGTGGGCGACGTGCTGCGCAGCTGGGCGGTCCCGAAAGGGCCCAGCTACGACCCGAAGGTGAAGCGGCTCGCCGTGGAGGTCGAGGACCACCCCGTGTCCTACGCCAGCTTCGAGGGAGAGATCGAGGAAGGTTATGGCAAGGGCCACGTGGACCTGTTCGACCGCGGTGTCTGGGCGACGCGCGGCGACCCCGAAGCGCAGATCCGCAAGGGCCACCTCGAATTCGAATTGTTCGGCAAGCGCCTGAAAGGCCGCTGGCACCTCGTGCGCGGGGCGAAGAAGGAGCGCCAGCCGGCCTGGTTCCTCATCAAGGCAGAGGACGCCTATGCCGGGGACGTGGAGGCGGACGACCTGCTCGACGCCAAGATGCGCGAGAGCACCCGCCGGGCCGCGACGACGCCGAGCCTGCGGGCCGCGGCCAAGAAGTCCACCTCGCGGAAGAAGGCGCCTCCGAAGACACGGCGCGTGCCGGTCGCCACCCTCACGAAGGCGGCGGCGGCCCTGAAGGGTGCCCGCAAGATGAAGCCGGACAATGCCTTTTTCGCTCCCCAGCTGGCTAGGCTGCGCGAAACGCCGCCGCAGGGCGACGACTGGGTGCACGAAGTGAAATGGGACGGTTACCGGATCCTCACCGGTATCGCCGGCGGCGAGGTGCTCCTGTGGTCGCGCAACGCGCTGCCCTGGAACGGGCGGGCGCCGGAGATTGCCCAGGCCGTAGAGGCGCTGGGGCTCGACAGCGCACGGCTCGACGGCGAACTCATCGCCCTCGACGCCCAGGGCCGCAGCGACTTCAACGCCCTGCAGCGCACGCTCTCGGGCGAGGCGCAGGCGCCGCTGGTCTACATGCTCTTCGACATCCCGTACCTGCAGGGTTACGACCTGTCGCGCACCGCGCTGGTCGAGCGCAAGGCTCTGCTAGAGCGCCTCCTCGCCCATGCGCCCCCGCATCTTTCCTACAGCTCGCACAACGTCGGCCACGGCGACGACGTCTTCGCCATGGCGATGGAGCAGAAGCTGGAGGGCATCATTTCGAAGCGGGCCGACGGCGCCTATCACAGCGGCCGCGGCGACGACTGGCAGAAAATCAAGCGGCTCGAGAGCGACGAGTTCGCCGTGGTCGGCTATACGCCGGCCAAGGGCTCGCGCCTGTCCTTCGGCTCCCTGCTCCTGGCGAAGCCTGACCGGGATGGCGGCTGGACCTATGTGGGCCGCGTGGGCACGGGATTCACCGACGAGATGCTGCGCGAACTCGGCAAGAGCCTGACCAAGGGCGGCAGCAAGAAGCCGACGGTACGCATCGAGGCGGTGGACCCCATGCTGCGTGGCGCGCTCTGGGTACCGCCGACGGTGGTTGCCGAGGTTTATTACCGTGGCATCGGGAACAAGGACCTCCTGCGGCAGCCGAGCCTGAAAACCCTCCGCGTCGACAAGTCCCCGGACGACCTGCGCGACTCCGACCGGCGCGCGCCTGCGTCCACGAAGAAGGCAGCGGCCAAAACCGGGAAGGCCAAGTCCGCGAAGGCCAAGTCCGGGCCGGCCAGCGCCGAGGCCGTCGTCATCACCCACCCCGATCGCGTGGTCTTTCCGGACGACGGCATCACCAAGCAGGAGGTGGTGGACTACTACCGTGCCGTCATGCCCTGGATGCTGCCTGCGATCGCCGACCGGCCCACGTCGACCATCCGCTGCCCCGGCGGCATCGGCGCACAGTGTTTTTTCCAGAAGCACGTCATGGCCGGCCTCGAACACGTCGGCACCGCGAAGCTCAAGGAAGAAACCGGTGCGCAGGCGGTTTACCTGTATCCGCGCGACGAGGCTGGCCTGATCGAGCTGGTGCAGTTCGGCGCGGTGGAATTCCATCCCTGGGGCTCACACGTGGACGCGCCCGATATCGCCGACCGCGTCGTCTTCGACCTCGATCCCGGCGAAGACGTGGAATGGCCACGCGTGGTCGCCGCCGCACGCATGGTGCGCGGCCTGCTGGACGAACTGGGACTCGTGTCCTTCCTGCGCACCACCGGCGGCAAGGGCCTCCACGTGGTCGTCCCGCTGAATCCCGGGGCCGACTGGGACACGGTGAAATCCTTCGCGCGCGGCTTCGCCGAAGCCATGGCGGCCATGCATCCGCTGGAATTCGTATCCACCGCCACCAAGCGCTTCCGCCGCGGGAAAATCTACGTGGACTACCTGCGCAACGGCCGCGGCGCCACGGCCGTCGCCTCCTACTCGCTCCGCTCGCGGCCGGGCGCCCCGGTGGCGGTGCCCCTGCGCTGGGAGGAACTCGGGAAGATCAAATCCGGCAACGCATTCGACCTTCGCAGCGTGCCCAAGCGTCTGGCCCGTCTGAAAAAAGACCCCTGGGAAGGCATCGACTCGGTGAAGCAGGACCTGGCATCGGTAAACGAGAAGCTGCAAGGCCGATAGCCTTGTAGACTGCACGCATGCTTGCATCCCTGCCTGTCTTCCTGCGCGTTCCGCTCGTCTGTGTCCTCCTCCTGGTCAGCACCGTGTTCCACGTGCTGCCCCTGCTGGCGCTGACCCTGCTGCGTCTGCTGCTACCGATCGCACATGCGCAGCGCGTCATCGGCGCGGCGCTCGTGCGGATCGCCGAAAGCTGGCTGAGCATCAACGGATGGCTGTTCGGGGTATTCACGCGCACGCGCTGGCATGTGGAAGGGATCGACGGGCTCGACCTGCATCGAAACTACCTCGTCGTATGCAACCACCAGAGCTGGGTCGACATTCCCGCCCTGCAGAAAGTGTTCAACCGGCGCATCCCCTTCATGCGCTTCTTCCTGAAGAGCGAACTCATCTGGGTCCCCTTGCTCGGGCCCGCATGGTGGGCGCTAGACTTTCCCTTCATGAAGCGGCACTCGCGGCAGGAACTGGAGGCGAAGCCCGAACTGCGCGGGAAGGACCGCGAAGCGACGCGGCGTGCCTGCGAGAAATTCCGCCACCTGCCCGTGTCGGTCATGAATTTCACCGAAGGCACGCGATTCACCCAGGCCAAGCACGACGCGCAGAAGTCGCCGTACACGCATCTGCTGAAGCCCAAGGCGGGCGGCATGGCTTTCGTCATCGATGCCATGGGCGAAGCGATCGGCGACATGCTCGACGTGACCATCGTGTACCCGGACGGGCCGGTGACGACGATGGACATGCTGGCGGGGCGCATCCGCGACATCCGCATCCACGTACGGCGGCTCCCGATCCTGCCGTCGCTGCGCGGCGATTACGAGAACGATCCGGCGTTCCGCGAGCGCTTCCAGGGCTGGGTGAACGCGCTCTGGGCGGAGAAGGACGCACGCATCGCAACGATGTCGTCCCTGTAGGAGCGCGCCTTGCGCGCGACGCCTTTGGGGCCGTGGGCAGCAGGGCCTGTTGCGCTTCGCGAGAAGATGTCGCGCGCAGGCGCGCTCCTACGAGGGCGCCGTGCCTTTATCGGCCGGCTTCTTCGGAGAGCTTTTGAGCGAGGCGTTGGCGGCCGGCTTCCGCGTAGGTCTTGCAGGTCTTGCCCTCGGCCTGGTCCGGGTGCGGCGCGATGAGGATGTCGCAGGGAAGCGCCGCCACGCGGTCGAAGGTCTTGCGGAATTCGGCGACGAAATCAGGGTGGTCGCTATAGCGATAGCTGCCGGCGGAATAGGCGGTGAGGCTGTCGACGTAAGCGATGGACTTGCACGTCTTGCCCTCGCAGGACTCCCACGTCCATGCCGTGCCGCCGGCCGTATGCCCGGGCGTGATGTGCGCAGTCAGGGCCAACGGGCCGACGCGCACCACCGTACCGTCGGCGACGTCACCCACGGCGTTCACCTTCGGAAAGAGATGCACGTCACCGTGCTGCGGATCGCTGGCATCGTCTCCGCCGAGGCGCAGCTCTCTGGCGCCGGCAGCCGTCGCACGCACCGTGGCGCCCGTGTCTTTCGCAAGCCCCGCGATGCCACCCGCATGGTCGAAATGCGCATGCGAATTGAGAATGATCTTAACGTCCTCGAGCCGGAAGCCGAGCTTGCGGATGTTCGCCTCGATCAGCGGCACGTTCTCCTCGAGCGGAGCGTCGATCAGTATGTGGCCCTGCGGCGAAGTGATCAGGATCGAGGAAACGCCCTTGCTGCCGACGTAATACGTGTTGCCGAAGATGGCATGCGGCTGCGTGGGCTGCGTCCAGGATGCGGTATCGATGGCGAAGGCGGGGAGGGCGGTGCAGGCAAAGAGGGCAAGCAGGGTGCGGCGCATGGGGTTTCTCCTTGAACGGCCGCCGAGGATAACGGTGGATCCGGGGCGGTCAGGAGCCCTGCTTATGGCGGATCGGGGGCAAGGCTCGCCGCTTGCGGGCTCGCCAGAACAGGAACCCCGTCACCAGCAGGAACATCGGCAGCGTGCCCGTGATGCAGGCCACGATACGCCAGGCCATCCCGCCTACCGCCGCCGAGTGGATCGGGAACAGCGCATTCGCGAGCCGCCCGCCGGGACCGAGCTTCGTCGCATCGTCGCCGCCGAGGACGGTCGCCGTGGCAGGGTCCATCCATAACGAGCTGCGCCCGGCGAGGTTCCATTCGCCAGGACGGCGGATGCGCAGCACGAGCGTCCCGTTGTCCTTCGAGGGCAGGGTAAGGCGCGTGAGTTCGGCCTCCGGCGCGGCAGCCTGTGCGGCGGCGAGTACCGCGGGCCAGTCGATCGCCGCCTGCGAGGGCGCCGTCTTCGGGGCGCGCGCCGGCGGCGGTTCCCCGAAGGCGGAGGCGAGGCCGCTGCGCACCGCGCCGCGATACGCCATGGTGGTGCCGGTACCGATCATCACGATCAGCAGGGGCAGGGCCAGCACGCCCACGAAGCGGTGCAGGCTCGCCCAGCGCAGCACGGGTGGATTCGCATGCGGCTTCAGGTGCTTCAGCGCGCGGCGGCGTCCGGGCCAATACAGCCACACGCCCGAGAGCAGCATGAACAGTCCCGCACACGCGACCACGCCCAGCACGGTTTCGCCGACCGGTCCCGACAACAGGTGCGTATGCCAGTCGAGCAGCGTCAGCAGCCCGTCGCGTGACTTGCTCCGGTGCAACAGGAGTTCGCCGGTACTGGCATCGAAGTAGCTGCGGTCGCCCCCGCGTTCCGACGCCTCCCACACGGGCAGTTCGGCGTCGGGGAACGAGAAGCCTCTTGCCTTCCCGCCCCCGGGTGAAGCGAGGATCCGCTGCAGCGACCGCCCCTGCGTGGCGAGGTCCGGCAAGGGCCGGGCGACGAGTTCGGGATGCCCCGCCTGCAACAGCGGCTGCTCCCACAGCAGCACGCTGCCGGCCAGCGTCACGAGCGCCAGCAACAGGCCCAGGCTGAGGCCCAGCCACAGATGCAACGTCTTCAGCGCATGGCGAACACGGCGTGGCTGCGGCGTCATCTCAGAAGTCCACCGAGGCCTGGACGAAATACGTGCGCGGCATGCCGACATAGATGCCGTCGTTGTTGTCGGTCGAACGGGTGAAGTAGCGCTTGTCGGCCAGGTTCTTCACGCCCACGCCGAGGCGCAGGTTCGACACCGAGGGGCCGAAGGCGTACTCGGCACGCGCGTTCCACGTGGTCCAGCCCGGGATATTGCCGAGATCGCCCTCGGGCGACGGTTCGGTGACGTACTCCGTGGGATGCGCCGGATCGAAGCTCGGCGAGCCTGGCGAGTGCTGCCGCGACTGCGCGAAGGCGTCGAGGTTGAAGGTCCATTGCGCGATGCCGTAGCGCAGGCCGAGGTTGGCCGTGCGCCGCGAATAGAACGGCAGGTCGCGGCCTTCGAACGAGCCGTGCTTGTAGAAGGCGTGGGTATACGTCGCCGTGCCCCAGAGGGTGAGGCCGCGCAGCGCGTCGCTGAATTCGCCGAGGTCGACGTGCGCGGCGGATTCGATGCCCTTGTGCGTCGTGGCGCCGAGGCTGGTCCAGCCCTCGTATGAATCCGGCACGTTCGGCAGCTTGCCCACGAGCTGCAGTTCGTGGTCGAAGTTGATCCGGAACAGCGTGACCTCGCCGCCCCAGGCCTTCGTGTCGTAGCGCGTGCCGATCTCGTAGGTGCGCGCGGTCTCGGGCTCCAGGCCGGCGGCGAACTGGTTGTTCGAATCCTTCTGGCCGATCTGGAAGTACTGCAGCGAGCCGAACGAGGTTTCCGCGTTGGCGTAGACCCGGAGCGCATCCGTCACGCGGTAGACCACATTGAGCGAGGGCAGCGGCTTCGAATAATCCTTCTGCCGCTCCGTCGGACCCTTCACCACCACCGTGGCGCCAGGATGCGCCTGCCATTCGCTGTCGATCCGCTCGTAGCGGATACCGGGCGTGATGGTCCAGTTGCCGGCATTGATGGTGTCGTCGATATAGAACGCGTGCGCCTCGTTGCTGCCCGTGTTGTCGCCGGAGAGCACGTAGGGCCCGCCATATGGAAAGCTGTCGTACGGCGTGTACGGGAGATCCGAGACGTACTTGTTGTTGCGCAGCGTACGCTCGTGCATCGCTTCCTTCGTGTAGCGATAACCCACGCCGATCTCATGCGTTACCTGGCCCCAGTCGAAGAGCTGCGAATAACGCGGCTCGATCGCGAACACGTGGTAGTTGCGCGGGTATGCGATGAGCTGGTGGGCATAGCTGCCGTTCGGGTTCTCCGTGATCGTCTCGATGTGGCTGCCGCGGAAACTGTCGGAGTAATACGACTGCACCTCGAAGCTGCGGCGATCGTCCACGTGGCTGTACTTCAGCACGTAATCGGTTCGCCGACCGTGGAAGTCGTCGAAGGGACGGCGCGACTGGAACGGGTCGGCGTCGTAGTCGGCCTGGTTGAGGCCGCCGGGCATGCCGGCCTGCCCGTCGTAATGGTGAATGCTGCCGGTCAGGGTGTCCTCGGCCGTGAAGGCGTACTTCGCCTTGAGCATCACGTCGTCGATGCTCTCGTTGTCCTCGCGCTCGCGGAAGCCCGGTCCGTGCAGGCCGTTGTAGAGCAGCGCGACGCCCAGGCCGTTGCTCGCGGTCCCGCCGACGAAGGCGTTCGTGTTCGTGCGGATGCCGCCGTTTCCGGAACCCTGGAACTGTACCCCGGCGCTGCCGCCGAAGGCCTGCGGGATCTCGCGGGTCACGAAATTGATGATGCCGCCGACGTTCTGCGGCCCGTAGCGTACGGAACCGCCACCGCGAACCACGTCCACCGCTTCGACGTTGCCCAGCCCGACCGGTGCCATGGATACCTGCGGCTGGCCGTACGGCGCGACGGCGATCGGCACGCCATCGAGGAGGATGGTGGAGCGCGGCGAGAGGCGCGAGGTGAGGCCGCGCACGCCGACGTTCAGCGAGACGTCGCTGCCGCCCGTGCCGTTGCTTTCCTGTACTTGCACGCCCGGGATCCGGCGCAGCGCGTCGCGCAGGTTCACCGCCCCGGCCTCGCGCAGTTCCTCGCGGCGCACGACGGTGCGGGCGCCGGGATGGTCGGCCACGTTACCGAGCGCGGCGTCGCCCAGCCAGTCGCCGACCACTTTCACCCCTTCCAGCTCCGCGGCAGCGGGCGGCGGGGCCTCCTGGCTCATGGCGGGGCGCACGGAAACGGCGCCGGCAACGGCCAGGGCGAGGACGGTGGGACGGAAACGCATGGATGGCGGCCTTCGTTCGCGCAAAGACCGCCATCGTAAGTGCGAATGATTATCAGATCAAATACATCTTTGCTCAGCTCGGCCAGTGGTTGTGCAGGATGCACTGGACGAAGTCGGTCCGCTGGAAGCCCGGCTCCTTATACGCCATGACGTCGGCCTTGACGTTGCCGAAGGTGGTTTCGGGCTTGTTGCGGATGCCGTTGTAGAAGGCGTTCACGATGTCCTGCTTGAAGGCCGGCCCGCGCGGATGGATTTCGGCCACCTTCTCGCGGTCCGCGGTGTCCACGTTCTCGAAGCCCAAGCCAAGGACGTCCATCTCGACGCCCGCGGTCAGCAGGGCGATTTCCGGCTTCATATAGGGCGGAACGCCCGGCGTGGTATGCAAGGCGATCGCGGTCCACACCGTCTCGATGTCCAGTTCAGACACGCCCTTGGTGCGCAGGAACTCGCGTGCGGTGTTCGCGCCGTCCACCTCGAAGCGCTTGTCCTTGCTCGAATAAACGGGCGTGAGTCCCATGTCGTGGAACATGGCGGCAGCGTAGAGCAGCTCGGGATCGTACTTGAGCGCCTTCGCCTCGCCGGTCAGCGCGGCGAAGAAATAGACGCGGCGGGAGTGGTGGTAAAGCAGATCGGTTTCGGTATCGCGGACCAGTTCGGTGATTTCGCGCGCGAGGGCGCTGTCCGGCACGACGATGCCCGCGACGTTTTCGATGGTGTGCATGGCGGTGGACCTGATGGAGGAGGGGTAGGGGTATTAAAGACCCGCTGGGCTCCGTCTTGATTTGACGCGAAATAGCAATTTCTGCCATATTGCGCGCCATGCGGACACCGCCCCTCATCATCGCCATCCTCGCGCCGCCCGGGGTCCAGATGCTGGACGTGTCCGGGCCTGCCGACGTCTTCGCCGAGGCCAACCGGCAGACGGGCCGGGAGGTCTACCAGGTCGTGACGGTGGGTGCCGCGCCGCTGTCCGTCAGCGCTTCGTCGGGCATGCGCTTCCTGCCCGACACCAGCATCCATGACGACCTCGAGCGCCTGGATACCTTGCTGGTGGCGGGGTCACCCGATATTGCGACCGCGGCGGTCGACCTGAGCGTCGTGGCCTGGATGCAGCGTCACGCGGGCCGTGCGCGGCGCTATGGCTCGATCTGCAGCGGCGCCCTGCTGTTCGCCCGCACCGGCCTGCTCGACGGGCGCCGCGTCACCACCCATTGGAAGGTCGCGCAACGGCTGGCCGGGCTGCATCCCTCCCTGACCGTCGAAGCGGATGCTTTCGTCGTCCGCGACGGCCCGGTGTGCACCGCGGCCGGCGTGACCGCCGGCATGGACCTCGCCATTGCCCTCGTCGAGGAGGACCTGGGGCGGGACGTCGCCATGGCCGTGGCCGCCGAGCTGGTGGTGTTCTTCCGTCGTCCCGGCGGGCAGATGCAGTTCAGCCGCCAGGGCGAAGCCGCGCCCGCCGGGCGCGTTGCCCTCCAGGAATTGCAGCGTTACGTGGCGGCGCACCCGGGCGAGGACCATTCGGTGGCGTCGATGGCCGAGCGGGTAGGCATGAGCGCCCGCCACTTTGCCCGCATCTTCCGCCACGACGTCGGCATGACACCGGCGGACTTCGTGGAGGCCATGCGGGTGGAAGCGGCTCGCCGCCTGCTCGAGGACGGGCACGAGACGCCGAAGCGGGTGGCCTCGCGGCTCGGCTACGCAGACGCGAACGGCCTGCGTCGTGCATTCATGCGCCGGGTGGGCGTCACCCCGGCCGAATACCGCAAGCGACACGCACACGCCCGCGCCTGAGTTCCGCCCGTTCACACCCGGTCGACCGGCCCAGGGAAACCATGCGGATGGAACCCGCCGAAGGAGCCGCGATGAAAACCCGCCGCGTCTACAGCACGCCCGATCTGCCCCAGGCCCGCCAGGCGCTGGCGGCCGCCCGCAAGGCGGGTGTGGCCGACGAAGACCTCTCGTTGATCGCCAAACACGAGATCGAACTGGAAGCCATCCCGGAAAGCCGCAAGGACGAGCACACCGACTTCATGCCGGCCGCCGTGCGCGGGGTCGCCCAAGGCGGCGCCACCGGCCTGCTCGCCGGCCTGGTCGCCGTCATGATCCCGCCCCTGGGCATCACCGTCGCCGGAGCCCTGGGCGTCACGGCTGCCGCGGCGGTGATGGGAGGGTGGGTCGGGGCCCTGACCGGCTCCGCGGCGCCGGACCCTGTCCGGCAGAAATTCGAGGGAGAAATCGAGGCCGGCCGCATCCTGGTCGTCGTTGACGGCGAGGGCGAGACGGGGCTGCGTGCAGATGCGGCCATCCTGGCCACGGGGGCCATTGCGCTTCCGTTCGAGCAGCCGACGGCCCTCAGCTGATCTTCAAAGCTCGATGATGCCCCGGCGGAGAGCGATGGCCACGGCGTGGGTGCGGTCCTTGGCCTGGAGCTTCGACAGGATGCTCTTCATATGCGCCTTCACCGTTTCCTCGGCGATACCGAGCGCGTTGGCGACGTCGCGATTGGCCTCGCCGCGGGCCACATGAGTCAGCACCTGGGTTTCGCGCGGCGTGAGTTCGTCGTCGTCGGCATGGACGGCTATCTGCTGCGCGATCTCTTCCGGTATGCGTTTCTTGCCCTGCATGATCTGCTGGATCGTCGCCAGCATGTCCCTGCGCAGCTCGCTCTTCAGCAGGTAGCCCTGCGCGCCGGCACGGAACGCGCGCAAGGCCTGCACGTCGCCGCGATAGGTGGTGAGCACCAGGATCCGCGCGTCGGGAAACTCCGAGCGGATGGCTTCGATCGCCGCAATGCCACCCATGCCCGGCATTTGCAGGTCCATCAGGGTAAGGTCGGGCAGGTGCTCGCGGTAACGCTCGATCGCCTCCTCGCCGGTGCTTGCTTCTGCAACCAATTGGAGCCCGTCGTGCCCTTCGATGACCGCGGCGATGCCTTCTCGCAGCAGGGGGTGGTCGTCGACGGTCAGGATACGGATGGACGGCATGGTCGCTGGACGGGAAACTCGGAACGGCGAGTATCGCGCAAAGATTCCACGGGCCGCTTGTACACACCCTCCACTCCACTCTTGCGAGCATCGCGACCATGGCGACGAAACACGTTCGAAGCAACGACCGGGCGACAGGGGAGATCCGCACCGGCATGGGCGGGTGGGTTTTCCCGCCCTGGCGCGGCGTCTTCTATCCGGAAGGCCTGGTGCAGAAGCGCGAACTCGAGTATGCGAGCCAGAAGGTCGGCGCGATCGAGATCAACGGTACCTACTACCGCGCGCCGGATGCGTCCACGTATGAAAAGTGGGCGGCGCAGACGCCGGAAGGCTTCATCTTTTCGGTGAAGGCGCCCCGTCTCATCGTGCAGGCGCGCTCGCTTGCCGGCACCGGCCCGCGCGTGCGCAGCTTCCTCGACGGGGCAGCTGCCCTCGGCGCGCGGCTGGGCCCGCTGCTTTGGCAGTTCATGCCCACGCGCAAGTTCGATCCGGACGATGTGGCCGCCTTTCTCGATCTCCTGCCCGAAAAGCACGGCGGCGTGGCGCTGCGCCACGCGGTGGAAGTGCGCCACGAGAGCTTCATGGACGAGCGCTGGCTGGAGCTCGCCAGCGAGCGCGGCGTCGCGACCGTATTCACCGATTCGCCGAAGTATCCCTCGCTGGCCGATCTCACCGGACCCTTCGTCTACGCGCGGCTGATGCGCAGCGTGTCCCCGGAAATCCATGGCTACCCGGCGGCGGAGCTGAAGAAATGGGCTGCGCGCGCGAAAACGTGGGCGGAAGGCGGCGACCCCGCCGAGCTGCCGCACACCGGTGCGGTCCAGCGCGCGGGGCCGCCGAAAGACGTGTTCATCTACTTCATCTCCGCGGCGAAGGAACGAAACCCGGCCGCCGCGGTCGCGCTTGCCAAGCTCGTCGGCAACGCATAATTACCCTTCTTCCCGACCGGACGATCCATGGACCGCCTCATCCAGAATTACCTGATCGATCTCTTCGCCGACAACAGCGTCGCCCTCGAACCCGACGAGGACTGGCTGCTCACCGAAGGCGAGGATTTCCCTGCCATTCGCGGCATCTGGCACGAAGGCAAGGACGGCGGCATGGGCCGCCTCGACATCGATATCGTGCTCGACGAAGAGCGCACCATCGAGGAAAGCTTCGGCGGCATCGGCGCAGGCAAGGAAGGATGCCGCGACGCGCTCGACAGTTTCGCGCGTAACGATTTCCACGTGGTGCTGGCGGCGTGCTGGCACGTCGTGAACGGCCGCAAGCTTGCGGAACGTGATATCACCGCGGGCGGACAGCGCTTCACCGCTTATATCGGCCACTTCACGCTGCGCGGCGAAAAGGATGCGCCGATGGAAATTCCCGAGGACGGCCTGTCGGCACTCGAGGCAGCCATCGCCACCGCCCCGCTCACCGCCGACGTGCACTGGATCCGTGTGTTCTACGGCAACGTGGGCAATGGCAAGACCCAGGTCGAAGTATTACTCGACAACGAGCCCTGGGCGGCAGGACACAAGGCCATCGCCTCGGTGGACTGGCCCCAGCACGAGCGCTACTACAGCCTGCGCAATTTCATTGCGCTGGTTCCCTCGGACTGAATACCGCGGGCCGCACCACCCCGGTTGCCCACTGTAGGAGCGCGCCTCGCGCGCGACATCTTTTCGCGCCGGTCCCTAAGCTCACGCGCCAGCTCGCAGGCACAGCCTCAAAACATGTCGCGCGCAGGCGCGCTCCTACAGGGTGTCGGGCCAGTCTTCGGGCGTCATGATCGCGAAGAGGCCATCGCGCAGCGTACGGCGGCCGAGCCGCAGCACTTCGGCGTCGCGCGAGAACAGCACAGATGCTCCGGAGGCCGCGGCGAGGTCCAGGAACTTCTGATCGTCGCGGTCGCGGCAGCGCGGCGGTCTTACCGCCGGCTCCGCCGTCGGCAGCACGGCGACCAGTGCGTCGAACCGCGCTGTCGCCACCGCGCGGCGCGCATCGTCCAGCTTCAGCAGCGGATAGCCCAGCACCGCCAGCCACTCGTCGCGACAGTCCTCCCGCGTCACCGCCTGCACGGCGCCTGATTCCAGCGCCGCGACGAGTGCCTCGGCGCGCGGGTCGCCGAAGACGAACGCGTCCAGGCACACGTTGGTGTCGAGGACGACCCGCACTGGATCAGGCGGCCAGCTTCGCGTGCTGTTCGGCCACGATGCTGTACGAGCGCTTGCGCGCCTCGTGGTCGAAGATCTGCGCGGTGATGATGAGTTCGTCCGCACCGGTACGCTCGATGAAGGCGGCAAGTCCGCTGCGTACCGTGTCCGGCGAACCGACGACTGCGCACGACAGCGCATGGTCCACCTGCGCCTTCTCCATCGGCGTCCACACGCCGTCCATCGAATTCACCGGCGGCGGCAGTTGGCCCGGCGCGCCGCGGCGCAGGTTCCAGAACGCCTGCTGCTGCGAAGTGAACAGGCGGCGAGCTTCTTCGTCCGACTCCGCGGCGACGACGTTGATGCCGAGCATCGCGTACGGCTTTGCCAGCACATCGGAAGGCCGGAACATCGTGCGGTAGACCTCGAGCGCCTTCATCATCAGGTCGGGCGCGAAATGCGACGCGAAGGCGAAAGGCAGGCCTAGTTCCGCGGCGAGGCGCGCGCTGAACAGGCTCGAGCCGAGCAGCCAGATCGGCACGTTCGTATCCATGCCCGGCACGGCGCGGACGGTCTGCCCGGGCTGCTGGGGCCCCAGGAAGAACTGCAGTTCCTGCACGTCGTCGGGGAAACGGTCGTCGCTGGGCCCGAGCGCGCGGCGCAAGGCGCGGGCGGTGCCCTGGTCGGTTCCCGGCGCGCGGCCCAGGCCGAGGTCGATGCGGCCGGGATACAACGAAGCGAGCGTGCCGAACTGTTCCGCGATCACCAGCGGCGCATGGTTGGGCAGCATGATGCCGCCGGAGCCGACGCGGATCGTCTTCGTCGCCTCGGCGATGTAACCGATCACGATGGACGTGGCCGCGCTGGCGATGCCGGTCATGTTGTGGTGCTCGGCCAGCCAGTAGCGGTGGAAGCCCAGCGCCTCGGCGTGGATCGCGAGGTCGCGCGAGTTGCGCAAGGCGTCGCCGGGCGTGGCGCCGCGGACGACGGGGGACAGGTCGAGCACCGAGAAAGGGATCATCGCGGAATACCTTTGGGGAATCCGTCCCACATGGGACCGGTGCCTGGGGGAAACAATCCGTTCCGGCGAACGATGCTCCACGGCCGGACAAGAGGAGGAAAATACACCCATCAACTCACCCAGTCCGGTAATCCCGGGGGAGCACCACATGATCGACGTCCGACGTTTCGACAGCCTGGGCGGTGCCAACCACGGTTGGCTCGATGCCAAGCACCACTTCTCGTTCGCCTCGTACCACGACCCCAAGCGCATGGGTTGGGGCGCGCTGCGGGTGTGGAACGACGACACCATCGCCGCCGGTACCGGCTTCCCGCCGCACCCGCATTCCGACATGGAAATCATCACCTACGTTCGCGAAGGCGCGATCACCCATGAGGACAGCCTTGGCAACAAGGGCCGCACCGAAGCGGGCGACGTGCAGGTGATGAGCGCGGGGACGGGCATCCGCCACGCGGAGTACAACGCGGAGCCGGAGGCGACCCGGATCTTCCAGATCTGGATCATTCCCGACGGCGAACGGAAGGCTCCTGCCTGGGGCACCCGTCCGTTCCCGAAGGGTGAACGCTCGGGTCGCTTCGTGACCCTCGCCAGCGGCATCGCCGGCGACGAGGATGCCCTGCCGATCCGTACCGATGCCCGCGTGCTCGGTGCGAGCGTGAAGGCCGGCGAGACGGTGGAGTACACGCTCGCCCCGGGACGCTACGCGTACATGGTGCCCGCCGCGGGTTCCGTGGAAGTGAACGGCGTTACCCTGAACAAGGGCGACGGCGCCGCGATCCGCGATGAGACCGTACTGCGCGTCACTGCGAGCGCCGACGCGGAACTGGTACTCGTCGACACGGCCGCCTGATGGTCCAGCGGTACGCGGGGGTATGCTGTGGGTCATGACGACCCACGGCACACCTCATCTCGATAACCCGATCCTCGACACCGACAGCTACAAAGCCAGTCACTGGCTGCAATACCCGCCGCGCACGGACGCCACGTTCTTCTACGTGGAGTCGCGCGGCGGCAGCTACGAAAGCACGGTGTTCTTCGGCCTCCAGGCCATCCTGAAGTCGCGCCTCGGACATCCCGTCACCCACGCCCACGTGGACGAGGCGCGCGATTTCTTCGCCGGGCACGGCGAACCCTTCAACGAGGAAGGCTGGCGCCACATCGTCGATGCGCACGCCGGCCGCCTGCCGGTACGCGTGCGGGCCGTTCCCGAAGGCAGCGTGGTGCCCACCCACCAGGCCTTGCTCACCATCGAGTCCACCGATCCGAAGGCGTACTGGCTGCCGTCCTATCTCGAGACCCTCCTGCTTCGCCTCTGGTATCCGGTGACGGTGTCCACGATCAGCTGGCAGGTACGGCGCACGATCCTCCAGTACCTCGAGCGCAGCTCTGACGACCCCGCTGGCCAGATTGCCTTCAAATTGCACGACTTCGGCGCACGCGGCGTGTCCAGCGCGGAATCCGCCGGGCTGGGCGGCATGGCGCACCTGGTCAATTTCATGGGCACCGACACGGTTTCCGGCGTGCTCGCGGCGCGCGCCTACTACGGCGAGCCCATGGCGGGCTTTTCCATTCCCGCGGCCGAACACAGCACGATCACCAGCTGGGGCCGCGAGCACGAGGTCGATGCCTATCGCAACATGCTGAAGCGCTTCGCGCGGCCCGGTTCGCTGGTCGCCGTGGTGTCGGACAGTTACGACATCTTCCACGCCATCTCGGAGCACTGGGGGAAGACGCTGCGCGAGGAAGTGATCGCTTCGGGCGCCACCGTCGTCGTGCGGCCCGACTCGGGCGATCCGGTCGAGGTCGTGCACCGCTGCGTGAGCCTGCTCGACGAAGCCTTCGGCAGTACGATCAATGCCAGGGGCTATCGCGTGCTGAACCATGTCCGGGTCATCCAAGGCGACGGCGTCAATCCGGAAAGTATCCGCGCGATCCTCGAGCGCATCACGTGTGCAGGCTATTCGGCGGACAACCTCGCCTTCGGCATGGGCGGCGCGCTGCTGCAGAAGCTCACGCGCGACACGCAGAAGTTCGCATTGAAGTGCTCTGCCGCGCGCGTCGACGGGCAGTGGCGGGATGTGTGGAAGGATCCGGTCACGGACCAGGGCAAGATGTCCAAGCGCGGGCGCATGACCTTGTTGCGCCATCGTGAGTACGGCAGCTATCGCACCGTGCCGCTGCCGGACGATGCCATCTCCCTTCCCGCCGAAGCGATCGAGCCCGGCTGGGAGGAAGCCATGGTTACCGTGTGGGAGGACGGCGAGCTGAAGCGGGACTGGTCGTTCGCGGACGTGCGCGAGCGTGCTGCTGCCGGACGCTGAAGGAATACCTCATTCCTGCAAGGGCCGGAACGTCGTCGCGGTGCAGGCAGGGATCCAGTGACTGCTTCGTCGGGCGTCAAGTCGCTGGGTTCCTGCCTGCGCAGGAACGACGGGGGTGTGAGTCGCTACGGTCCTGCCTTCGCGGGAGCGGCGGGGGTTGAGCGCTTCATCAGGCCCTTGGTGAAGAGGTACGCGGCCGTCTGGTAGTAGGTGATCGCGTCCTTCGCATCCACCGGATCGGGGTGATCCACCGGCGTGGCGTCGCCCGTCGAACGCTCCGGCAGCATCTGTTTCACCGGCATCCGCGGAACCAGGGAGGTGAGACGGTCACCGTGCAGGTAGCCGAGTTCCTGGTACGTGCTGAGGAAGGCGCGTTCGCGGCCCGGCTCCAGGCGGAACAGGTCGTAGCCGTAGAACCGCGAGGTGTAACTGAAGCCGAGCATGCCCAGCACGGTCGGCGGGATGTCGATCTGGCTCATCAGCCGGTCCACGCGGCCGGGCTGCACGTGCTTCGGCGAGTAGATGAACAGGGGGATGTGGTAACGGTCCACCGGCAGGCTGGTCTTGCCCGCGCTGGTGGCGCAATGGTCGGCGGTGATCACGAAGATCGTGTCGTCGAACCACGGTTTGGTGGAAGCGCGCTTCAGGAAATCCGCGATCGCCCAGTCGGTGTACTGCACGGCGGCGCGGCGCGAACCCTGGGGCAGCTTCACCCGGCCCGCCGGAAAGGTGAACGGCCGGTGGTTCGAGGTGGTCATCACATGGCCGAAGTACGGCTTGCCTTGCGCATAAGCGGCATCCATGCGCTTCATCACCAGCGTGTAGAGGTCCTCGTCGGCGACACCCCACACGTTCTCGGCATGGATGTCCTTGTCGGCGATGGCGTTGCGATCCACCGCCGTATAGCCGTTGCTGGCGAAGAAGTGGTTCATGTTGTCGAAGTAGCCGTAGCCACCGTACACGAACTCGGACGCGTAGCCCTTCGCGTTGAACACGTCGGCCAGCGACCAGAGGTTCTCGTTGTCCGGCCGCTTCACGATCGACTCGCCGGGGGTCGGTGGCACGGACAACGCCAGCGCCTCGAGGCCGCGCACGGTGCGCGTGCCGTTGGCATACAGCTGGGTGAAGAAGAGGCTCTTCGCGGCGAGCGCGTCGAGGTTCGGCATCAGGTGCTTGTGCTTGCTGACATCGAGCCCTTCCACGTAATCGCCGGACAGGCTCTCGACGCTGATCAGCACCACGTTGAGCTTGCGCTCCGGCCTGTCCGCCGTGATCGTGCGCGTGATGTCCTGCGGGTCGCTGCTGGTGAAGGTGGCGTCGGGTGTCTTCAGCAGGCTGCGCAGGTTGGCGAAGGCCTGGTCGTCGGGCAGGGTGGGGTAGTACTTCGCGTAATCGAGCTCGTTCTCGCGGAAGGCGGCGAAGAACTGGTAGATGCCGTTGCCGGCGAGCTCGTTGACGTAGTTGTTGCTGGAGCGGTCCTTCATGGACCCGCTGACGGCGAAGCTGACCGCCACGGTCAGCACGAGCCATACCCCGACCACGCCGCTGCGGGCCAGGAAGCGGGAGCCGTCGTCACGGGCCGCCAGCGACCGGCGGCTGAAGCGCATCACCACGAAGGTGGCCACGAGCAGCAAGGCCGTCCAGGTGGCGATCGGGTAGGACTCGCGGATGTTGCCGACCACCTCGTGCGTGTAGACCAGGTAGTCCACCGCGATGAAGTTGAAGCGCGCGCTGAATTCGCCCCAGAACACGAGTTCCGCCGCGCCGAGGTAAAGCACGGCGAAGGCCAGCACGCTGCACAGGGCGAAGAAGGCCCCGTGCCCCCAACGCGACAGATAGGCGCGGCGGGGCAGCAGCCAGAGCACCAGCAGCAGGGGCCAGGCGAAATAGATGAAGGTGATCAGGTCGTAGCCGAAGCCGACGGCGAACAGGTACGCCCACTGTCCCAGGTCGAACGGCACCTCGTGGCGCGTCTTGACCAGGAGAATCAGCCGGACCAGGAAGGCGACGCCCACGAAGAGGACGCCGAACCAGAGGAGGGGCCTGAAGCGCTGACGCAGGGCGCCGGGGGCCGGGGAAACGGATTGCATGAAACCTCGCGAGCGGACCGGCTCCGGAAAGGAGCGCGGCATACTCGCAGGGTAAGTAGCCCTGCTTACATCGGGCTTTCCCGATGCTTAGCGTAAGCTTTCGTCCCGCAGAAAAATGCGCTATGCCGTCAGCGCGCGTCATGTGGCAACCTACACGACCTTACGACACAGCAATGCGGAGCCACGGCTGACGTGGAGCACGAGACCCGGACGGAGCTCCCGTCGACCGACCCTTCAAGCACCCGGCGAGCCCTCTACGCGACCCTCCTGCGGCGCGCGGGCGGCCCCTTGCTGTCTGTGCTCCTGCTCTGCCTGGCGCTGTGGGCCCTGCACGCCATGGCCAGCGAGGTTACCTACCGGCAGATCGCGGGCTACGTCCACTCGCTGCCGAACGCCGACTTGGCCCTTGCCGTGCTGCTCACCGCGGCCGGCTTCGGGGTGATGACCCTCTACGACTGGTTTGGCCTGGCCACCGTCGGGAAGCGCCTGCCGGCGCCCCGCGTGGGCTTCATTTCCTTCATCAGCTACGCGTTCTCCAATGCGTTGGGGATGTCGCTGCTGATCTCCGGCTCGATCCGCTACCGCTTCTATGTCCAGGCCGGGCTCACCACGGGCGAAGTGGCGCGCGTGGTCCTCTACACCACGCTGAGCTTCTGGCTGGGACTGGCCGCCCTCACCGGCGTCACCCTGCTGCTGGTGCCGATTCCCGCGGAGGTCCCGCTCTCGGGCCTGCGCCTTCCGCTCGCCGCGGTACTCGTCCTGGTTCCGCTGGCCTGGTTCGTCATCGCGCTGGCGGTACGCCGGCCCCTGCGGATCTGGCGCTGGTCGATCCACGCGCCGACGCCCGCCGTCGCGGCACGCCAGATCGTGATCGGCGCGCTCGACTGGGGCCTTGCCGCGGGCGTGCTCTACCTGCTGATGCCGGAGGCCATCGCGGGCGGGTTCGGACATTTCCTGGCGATCTTCGTGGTGGCCCAGATGGCCGGGCTGATCAGCCATGTCCCCGGCGGGCTGGGCGTCTTCGAGGCGGTGATGCTCGCGGGCTTCGGCGCCACCGGCAACCATGGCCTGGAAGCGCCCATCCTCGGCTCCCTCGCCGCCTACCGTCTGATCTATTACCTGTTGCCGCTGGGCGTGGCTACGCTGCTGGTGATCTGGAGGGAAGTGCGCGCGCTGCGCCATGCCGCGCTGGTCACCCCGTGGTTCAGCAGCCTGCTGCCGCCGTTCTTCGCCGGCCTGACCCTGGTCTGCGGCGCCGTCCTGCTGTTCTCCGGCGCCACGCTCGCGATTCCGGGCCGCATGGAGATCCTGCGCGGCTTCGTGCCGCTGCCGCTGGTGGAGGTGTCGCACTTCCTGTCCAGCGTGGTGGGCATGCTCCTGCTGATCCTCGCCCGCGGGCTGCAGCGAAGGCTGGATGCGGCCTACGTACTGACGCTGGTGCTCCTGGTCCTCGGTGCGATCTTCTCGCTGCTCAAGGGCATCGATTACGAGGAGGCGGGCCTGCTGTCCCTGCTCGCGCTCGCGCTGGCACCGGCGCACAAGCACTTCTACCGTCGCGCCTCGTTGTTCCGCGCCACGTTCTCGCCCGGCTGGGTGCTGGCCATCGCCTCCGTGCTGGCATGTGCCACCTGGCTGGTGTTCTTCAGCTTCAAGCACGTCGAGTACAGCAGCAACCTCTGGTGGGAGTTCAGCTTCCGCCACGGTGGCGCCCCTCGCGCCCTGCGCGCCCTGGTCGGCGCCACCGCGGTGGTGATGCTGTTCGCCCTGGCGAACCTCATCCGTCCGGCGCGGCCGCGCCGCGCGCTGCCGGGGGAAGCCGAACTGGCGCGGGCCCTGCCCCTGGTGAAGAGCTTCGATTCGGCGCAGGCGCACCTCGCCCTGGTCGGCGACAAGATGCTGATGTTCGCGCCCGGCGACCGCGCCTTCATCATGTACGACGTGGAAGGCCGCAGCTGGGTCGCCATGGGCGATCCCGTAGGCACGGACGAAGAAGCCCGGCGCGAGCTCGTATGGGCGTTCCGCGAGGGTTGCGAGCGCGCCGGCGGCTGGCCGCTGTTCTACCAGGTGAGGCCGCGCGACCTGGACCTTTACCTCGAAGTGGGCATGACTCTGCTCAAGGTCGGCGAGGAAGCGCGCGTGCGCCTGGCCGACTTCAACCTCGACGGCAAGTCGAAGAAGACCCTGCGCGGCACCGTCAACAAGCTTTCCCGCGAAGGCCTGCGCATGGAGATCGTGCCGGCGGAGGACGTACCCGCATTGCTCCCGCGGTTGAAGGCCATTTCCGATGCGTGGATGCGCGACAAGAAAGTGCGCGAGAAACGCTTCTCGCTCGGCCTCTTCGACGAGCGCTATCTTTCCCGCACGCCGATGGCGGTCGTCTGGCAGGGCGACGAGCCGGTGGCGTTCGCCAACATCTTCGTCACGGCGAACAAGGAAGAAGCCTCCGTCGACCTCATGCGCCATCTTCCCGAGGGCCCTTCCGGCATCATGGATTTCCTGTTCATCGAACTGATGGTCTGGGCGAAGGCCGAAGGCTATCGCTGGTTCAACCTCGGCATGGCGCCGCTTTCCGGCTTGCAGAACCGCCGCGCCGCGCCGCTGTGGAGCCGCTTCGGCGCCATCGTGTTCGGCCGTGGCGAGCGCTTCTACAACTTCCGCGGGCTGCACCGCTACAAGGACAAGTTCGATCCCGAGTGGGAGCCGCGCTACATCGCGGTGCCCGGCGGCATCGCCCTCCCGCTCGCGCTGGCCAACGTCGCCAGCCTGATCTCGGGCGGCATCGGCGGAGTCGTGCGTCGATGAAGCCGGCCGCGAAGAAAGCGCTCCGCTACGTGCTGTGGTCCGGCCTCGCCGTGCTGGTCCTTGGCGTGCTCGCGTGGCACCCGTGGACCCATGCGTCGATGGAAAAATCCACCGTCGAGCTGCCCGCCCTGAAATCCGCGCCGCCAGGCGAGGAAGACCTGCTGGTCGTCATCTATTCCGGCGATGGCGGCTGGTGGGACCTGGACCAGCGCCTCGGTGCCGTGTTCACGGAGCGTGGCATTCCCGTCGCGGGGGTCAGCACGTTCAAGTATTTCTGGCGCTACCGTTCGCCCGAGGAATCGGCGCACGACCTGGACGGCCTGCTGGACCGCTACACGCGGCAGTGGAACAAGAGCCGCGTGCTGCTGATCGGCTATTCGTTCGGCGCGGACGTGCTTCCGACCATCGTCGGAAAACTGAAGCCTGCCAACCGGGACCGCCTCAGCCAGCTCGTGCTGCTTTCGGCGAGCCGCGACGTGAACTTCGAGATCGAACTCGAGGGGTACATGCAGCAGGGCTGGTGGACCACGCACACGCACAACTTCCTGCAGTGGCTGAATCCCGTGGTGCACACGGATGCCATGCCGCCTATCGCCGCCCTGGGTGGCAAGCCCCCGGTGGCCTGCTACTACGGCGCGGAGGATGCGGACGATAGCGGGTGCACCGATCCGAAGCTGCCCCGTTTTGTTGAGGTTTTCCGGAAACCCGGCTCGCATCACTTCGACGAGAACTACGAGGAACTGGCGACGGAACTCATCCGCCGCATGCCGGGTAAGCCACCCGGCGCCTCCACGCGCCCTTAACGCTGTTAGCGTCTCCACGAATGTGAAGAGCTGTCACGAGATCTTCACCGGGGTGCCACTCAAAATTTCTCTTCCCGCGCCCACGCTTAAGGTCCGGGCGGGAAAGTGCGGCAGGAGAACGGCGATGCAACGACAACCGGGTAAACGGGATTACGGCTCCTTCGACTGTGCGTACCTGCGCAGCCTTGCCAGCCGGGGAGTGATCGTTCCCCAGCCGACCAAGCCGCCACGCCGGCAGGTCCATCCGGAGCGCGCGCAACCTGAGCGCCGCCGTGAGCCGCACGATAACCGCACGCCAGCCTGATCGCGGGCCTTCTTTCCGCGAAATAAGGTAAATCCTCGGCAAATTTAAGAATTCTCCTATATCCGTCGGCGGCCGACCTACGCAAGATGAGGTCTAAGCCTCCCCGGTCACCTCGGGCGAGGCGAAGAAATCGCCGATGACCGATCCGACGGCAGGATGCCGTCCGTCCCTAAGTTCGAGGATCGATCCCCCCTTCATCGGCGGTGGCGCCGCGCCGGCTCTGCCGGGCCGCGTCGGGTGGCCCAGGCCACTGGACCCAGGGACGGTCGCCATGGCCCTCCGCGTGAGCGCGAGGGCCATGTTTTTTTGCTAACCCTTGTTGCCGAAGAACATCGAGACCCCCAGTCCTGCCAGCACGGACGGGCCGTGCCTGCCGATGCGATGCAGCGCGTATGCGTCGAGCTGGACGTGGTCCCCGATGTCGTAGGCAAGGCCTCCGCCAACTTGCAATTCGTTGCCGTCTTCCGCGTCGTGGATCGCGTCGGCCTCGAGGTAGCCAAGCAGGTTCTTCCCGAACTTGCGTCCGAAGGTGGGGGCCAGGGTCCAGGTGTTCCTGCCCTTGAGGCGGTCCAGGTTCGCGTACAGCGTGTCCTGGTGGATGTCGTCGGGCTTCCATTGCATCGTGCTGCCAAGGCTCACCTCGCGCGCGCCGTTGCCGAAATCCTCGTCGCCGTTGGCGAAGGTCACCTTGCCGAGGGCCGCCCAGCTGAAGCTGCCCGCATCGCCTGATCCGGGCGATGCCCACTTCATGCCGACACTCGTGTCGCCGTGGCCAACGGCGTGGCGCCGCGAGCCCATCCCGCGTTCTTCCAGCCGGTTCCAGGCCGAACCCGCGACCTGGAGTTCGAGCGGCCCACCGACGCCAACGCGGATCAGGCTATCGGCGGTATACGTGCGATCGAGGTAGCCGTCCTCACGCTGCCTCTCGTAGGTGGGCAAGCCCTGTTCCAGCGCGAACGTGCCCGCGGGAAGCACGGTGGTGGCGAAACCGGCACCGGGACGATCGAAATCCGGAGGATCCGCGAAGACCGGTGCGGAGGAGAGCAAGAGGGCGGTGGCGAGTGCGATGCGAGGATTCATGCGCGCATTGTGCCCGCTGCATGTCGCGATACCGTGCACGGGCCGCTTCCGTGTGGTTCGTCACTGCGGTGCCTTCACTACCGGGAAGCTTTCGGCGAGCGACACGCTCTTCTCTTCCACGACATCGGACGCCGAGCGCGACAGCTTCACCGCATAGGTGCCCGCCGCGACGCGCCATCGCCTGGCCTTGTCGTCGTAACGCGCGAGCGCCAGCGGTTCCAGCGCGATGTCCACGCGACGGCTTTCGCCCGGCTTCAACGCGACCTTCGTCCAGCCCGCGAGGCGGCGCGTGGCCGCGCCCGGTGCGGTGACATAGATCTGCGGTACGTCGGCACCGGCGGCCTTGCCGGTGTTCTTCACCGTGACATGAGCAACGGGGTTGCCCTTCGCATCCTTGTCCACGCCGAAGCCGCTGTACGCAAAGCTGGTGTACGTCAGGCCGTAGCCGAACACGAACAGCGGTTCGCGCTTCGTCTTCTCGTACCAACGGTAACCGACGTCCGCGCCTTCGATGTTGTAATCCACGTTGTCGGCCGGCTTGGCTTTCGAATAGAGCCCGGCGCCTTCGATCGTGGCGCGCGGCAGCTGCGATTCGTCCTTCGGCCAGCTCAGCGGCAGGCGGCCGGACGGTGCGCTGACGCCGTAAAGCAGGCGCGCGATCGCTTCGCCGCCGCCCGAGCCCGGATACCAGGCCTCCATCGCCGCGTCCACGCGCTCGAGCCACGGCATCTTTACCGGGCCGTTGGTCTCGAGGATCACCACCGTCTTCGGATTCGCCTTCGCCACCGCTTCGATGAGCGCGTCCTGGCCGTCGGGCAGGGCGAGGTCCGGCGCGTCGAAGGATTCCGCCGCCCACTTGGTGACGAAGACGACGGCCACGTCCGCGCCTGCCGCCGCCTTTGCCGCGGCGGCGGGATCGGTACCCGGATCGAAACTCACCTTGCCGCCGAGCTTCTGCATGAAGGTAAGCGGCGCCGAGGGGTGGTACATCATCGGGCCGGGCCAGGCCTGCGGCTGCAAGCCGGGCACCGGGTCACCCGCCACGTCGCGCACCAGCGAGGAGCCGCCGCCGGCGAACACGCCCTTGTCGGCGTGACCGCCGATGACCGCCACCGACTGGTTCTTCGATAGCGGCAGCAGGCCGCCTTCGTTGCGCAGGAGCACCGCGCCGGCTTCCAGCGTATCGCGCGCGACGATACGGTCGGCGTCGTAAGGCACGTTACCCTTCTTCATCGGCTCGTCGATCACGCCGTGGGCGAACAGCGTCCGCATGATGCGCTTCACCATGTCGTCCAGCCGCGCCTTCGGGAATTCGCCCGAGGCGAGGGCCGCACGCAACGGCTTGTCGAAGTACACCTCCTTGTCGAAGGCTTCGCCGGCGGATTCCTGGTCGAGCCCGGCCAACGCGGCCTTCGCGCCGCTGTGAACGCCGCCCCAGTCGGACATGACGTAGCCCTTGAAGCCCCATTCCTGCTTCAGCACCTGGTTGAGCAGCCAGTCGTGCTCGCCGGCGTACGTACCGTTGACCCGGTTATACGACGACATGACCGAACCGGGATCGCCCTTGGCGATCGCGAGCTGGAAGGCGAGCAGGTCGGATTCGCGCAAGGCCACCGGATCGATGTCGGAACTGAGTGTGTTGCGGCCGGATTCCAGGTCGTTGATGACGAAGTGTTTCACCGTGGCGACCACCTTGCGTTCCTGGACGCCCTTCACCGTAGCGCCGACGATCGTGCCGGCCAGCAACGGGTCTTCGCCGGCGTATTCGAAATTGCGGCCGTTGCGCGGATCGCGGGTCAGGTTGAGGCCACCGGCAAGCAGCACGCCATAACCCTTGCCCCGGGCCTCGCCGCCGATCATGCGGCCGCCGGCGTGGGCGACGGCGGGATCGAAGCTCGCCGCCGTGGCGAGACCGGCAGGCAGCGAGATCGCTCCCTTGCCGTCGTTGCCGTCACGGGTGACGCCCAGGCCGGCATCGGTTTCGTTGAGGAAGGGCAGGCCAAGGCGCGGAAACGCCGGAACGAAGCCTGCGCCGTTCAAGGCGCCCGGAGGATTGGGACCTTTCTCCTTCACCTGGCCGAAGTCGGCACGGATCATCCGGAATTTTTCGTCGTCGGTCATCGCCGCGACGATCAGCTCCGCGCGGCGGTCGGGCGACAGCGAGCGGTCCATCCAGGGATGCGCGGCGGGCGCCGCGGCGTGGGTGGACCCGGCCATGCCGGCGGCGACGGCAACGGCGAGGATACGGAAACGTGCGATCTCGGACATGGTCACGGCTGCGGTTCGGGGGAATGCCTCACCATCGCCAAGTAACGCTCCCAGTGCAAGCCCACCCTTCGCCTTTTACGGGCACGACATGATCGTTTCACGACGACGAAACCTTCCGCGGCGCATGTTTCGCCAGGAAATGGATGGGGGATACCGGGACATGGAGGTCCTCATGAGTACGCATCGACGATCGCTTGCATGGATGGCGGGTGCATTTCTTGGTCTCGCCGCGCCTGCTGCGCCATCCTCCGATCTGCTTGGCAGTTCGCATGGCGGCCATTACTGGTTCGACTATTGCGAAGGCAAGCCCGACGCCGCTCCTCTACCGGGCGATCCAAGGTCGCTCGTGATTCCCACGAACGATCGCGCCGTGGCCTTCAACGTCGGCTGGCACGCGTGCCTGGCCCACCAGCCCGCCACGTGCGGCGCCTTGCGGGCAGAGGCCGCGCAAGGCGCGCGCATCGTGGTCGGCAACGGCGATCCCGAGGCTGGCTGGCAGTTCGGCAGCGGGCAGGCCTCGGGGCCGTTTTCCATTTCGGCGGCGCAATACAACCTGCTCTGGCTGCGCTGGGGCCGGCTAACGCGGCCTGCGAACTACGACCGGATGCTGGCCGAACGATACGGCACGCCGCTGGGCAGCACACGCAATCCGTACCCGTTGCCGGGCGAGGACCCTAACCTCACCAACGGCGGCAGTGGGCAACTGCCCATCGCCATGACGCAGACGCGCCTTCCCGACGGTCGCTGGAGCGGGCAGATCGGCCTCACCTGCGCGGTGTGCCACAGCGGCGAAGTGGGCAAGCCTGCCGACGGCCCGGGGCTGGGGCCAATACAGGGGAATGCCGGGCTGACCGACGTAAACCTCCTGCTGAGCGAATGGGGGAACGCAAACCATGGCTTCAGCCTGCTCAGCCTCAACCGGGTCCGCGGCAGCGGCAACATCACGAACTTCCAGATGTTCGCCTTGCTCACGCTGTTCGACACCGGCACGTGGCCCGCGATCTTCAATCCCGGCTTCTGGATTTCCGGCTCGAGCGGCAGCGAAGACGCACCGAACTGGTGGAATCTCGGCCATCGCCCGGCCAAATTCTTCGACGCGGGAATGAGCGCGGACTCCACCCGGATCGAACTATCCTGGTATATGCCGTACGCTGCGATGCCCCAATACCAGCTGGGCTTCGACTGGATCCTGGAACACGAAGCGGCCGTCAATACCTGGCTGCTCGGCCTCAAGGCGCCGACCTATCCTTTGCCTGTCGACGATGCGCTGGCGGAAGAGGGTGCGGTGCTTTTCCACACGCTGGACCTGTGGGCCCCGGAAAGACATAACCCGGTGCGCCGGCCGGAAGCGGGCAATGGCTCGTGTGCGAGCTGCCATGGCGCGTATGCGAAGCGCTATGTGGACGATCCGGCGTTCCTCGCGACACCGCTGCTCGAAGGCATGGCGGGCTACGTGACGCCCATCGACATCATCCAGACCGATCCCGCGCGCATGGATGCCAACAGCGCCGCGGTGGAGGCGCAGATGCAGGTCAGCTTTTTCGGCTACGACGGCAAGCCGGGCTGTGCCGAGGAGTACAACGCCATCGGCTATCTCGCGCAGCCGCTATACGGAGTCTGGGCTTCGGCGCCGTACTTCCACAACGGCTCCGTCCCCACCGTGGAGGCCGTACTCAAATCGTCGGAACGGCCCACCTTCTGGCGGCGCCTGTCCAAGCCTGCCCAGCCAGGATTCGTCATGGGTTTCGAGACCGACCTCGCACGAGGCTACGATCCGGTGAGGCTGGGTTGGAAATACGACACCCTCGCGTGCGGGGCGAGCAGCCTGTCGCCTTACCAGCGTTGCTTTCCGGCCGACCCTTTCGACACACCCCTGGTCCGCGCCGCACTGTCGCTGCTGTTCGCCAACGGTTCGCTCAGCTGGAACCTCCTCGGCACGATACTGGCCCCGGCGTTCACCAACGGGCAGGTGGAAGACCGCAAGATGTACAACACGCGGATGTATAGCCAGTCCAACAAGGGGCACGAGTTCACCGACGTGCTGACCGATGCGGAGCGGGCGGCGATCATCGAGTATCTGAAGACCCTGTGACGGCAAGGGAGTACTCTTCCGGCTTGCCATCGGGGCCGCCGGCCCCCACTTAAGTGATTCAATGAATTCACAAAAGTCGATGCCGCTCGCCGCCTTCCATCCCGCCGTCGCCGCCTGGTTCGCGAACGCGTTCCCCGCGCCCACCGAGGCGCAGGTGGCCGCGTGGCCGGCCATCCGCTCGGGGCGGCACACGCTGGTGGCCGCGCCGACCGGCTCGGGCAAGACCCTTACGGCCTTCCTCTCGGCCATCGACGTGCTCGTGCGCGAGGGCGTGGAACAGGGCGGCCTGCGTGATCGCACCACGATCCTCTACGTGTCGCCGCTGAAGGCCTTGTCGAACGACATCCGGATCAACCTGGAGGCGCCCCTGGCCGGCATCCGCGAGGAGCTGCGCAAGCTCGGCCTGCCGGACCTGGAAATCCGCACCGCCGTCCGCACGGGCGACACGCCGTCGGCGGACCGCGAGCGGATGAAGCGCCGTCCGCCGCATATCCTCGTCACCACGCCGGAGTCGCTCTACGTGCTGCTCGGCTCGGAATCCGGCCGGGCCATCCTGAGCGATATCCGCGAAGTGATCGTGGACGAGATCCACGCCGTCGCCTCCAGCAAGCGCGGCAGCCACCTGGCCGTGTCGCTGGAACGCCTGGAATCCATCGCACAGCGGCGCATCACGCGCATCGGCCTTTCCGCGACGCAGAAGCCCATCGAGAAGGTGGCCGCCTTCCTCACCGGCAACGAGCGCGAGGACTGCGCCATCGTCGACATCGGCCATACGCGCCGTCGCGACCTCGCCCTCGAGCTGCCGCCGGTGCCGCTCGAGCCGGTGATGTCGAACGACATGTGGGAGCTGGTCTACAACCGCCTCGGCAACCTCGTCGAACAACACCGGACCACGCTGGTCTTCGTCAACACGCGGCGCATGGCGGAACGCGTCGCTCGGCACCTCTCCGAGAGGCTCGGCAAGGAGGCCGTCACCGCGCACCACGGCAGCCTGTCGCGCGAGCAGCGCCTCGACGCCGAGCAGCGCCTCAAGCGCGGCGAGCTGCGCGCGCTGGTCGCCACGGCGTCGCTCGAGCTGGGCATCGACATCGGCGACGTCGACCTGGTTTGCCAGATCGCCTCGCCGCGTTCCATCGCCGCCTTCCTGCAGCGCGCCGGCCGGGCGGGTCACGCCGTGGGCGGTACGCCGAAGGCGCGCCTGTTCCCCATCTCGCGCGACGACCTGGTGGAATGCGCAGCCCTGCTCGACTGCGTGCGGCGCGGCGAACTCGACACGCTGGTCATTCCCGAGGCGCCGCTGGACGTGCTGGCCCAGCAGATCGTCGCCGAGGTCGCCTCCCAGGAATGGGACGAGGACGCGCTCTACGACCTCGTCCGCCGCGCCTATCCCTTCCGCCACCTGAAGCGCGAGACCTTCGACGAGACGGTGCGCATGCTGGCCGATGGCTTCACCACGCGCGTCGGTCCGCGCGGCTCCTACATCCACCGCGATGCGGTGAACCGCCGCCTGCGCGAACGGCGCGGCGCGCGCCTTACGGCGGTGACCTCGGGCGGCACCATTCCCGATACCGGCGATTACAACGTCGTGCTCGAACCGCAGGCGACCGTCGTCGGTACGGTGAACGAAGATTTCGCCGTGGAAAGCCTGGCCGGCGACATCTTCCAGCTCGGCAATCGTTCCTACCGCATCCTCCGCGTGGAAATGGGACGCCTGCGCGTGGAGGATGCCCAGGGGGCGCCGCCGAACATCCCGTTCTGGCTGGGCGAAGCGCCGGGACGCACGAACGAGCTGTCGATGGGCGTCTCGCGCCTGCGTACGGAGATCTCCGCGGCATTCGACGAGGGGGGCCGCGAGGCCGCACTTGCACACCTGGTGGACGTGGTGGGATTGATCGAGGCTGCGGCGGAGCAGATCGTGGATTACCTGTTCCGCGCGCGCGCCGCCCTCGGTGCCCTGCCGACCCGCGAGACGCTGGTGATGGAACGCTTCTTCGACGAGTCCGGCGGCACGCAGCTCATCATCCACACGCCATTCGGCAGCCGCATCAATCGCGCGTGGGGCCTTGCCCTGCGCAAGCGCTTCTGCCGCAAGTTCAATTTCGAACTGCAGGCGGCGGCCACCGAAGACGCGATCGTCCTCTCACTGTCCACGAGCCACAGCTTTCCGCTGGACGAAGTAGCGCGCTACCTGCATTCGAATTCCGCCGAGCATGTGCTGATCCAGGCGCTGCTGGACGCGCCGCTGTTCGGCGTGCGCTGGCGCTGGAACGCCACGACCGCGCTTGCCCTGCCGCGTTTCTCCGGCGGACGGAAGGTGGCGCCGCAATTGCAGCGCATGAAGAGCGAGGACCTCCTCGCCACCGTGTTTCCCGACCAGGTGGCCTGCGCGGAAAACCTCGCGGGCGAACGCGAGGTGCCCGAGCATCCGCTGGTAAAGCAGACGCTCGACGACTGCCTGCACGAGGCGATGGACTGCGAAGGCCTGCTGGAGGTCCTGCGCGGCCTGGAGTCGGGCGCCATCACCATGCACGCACGCGACCTCGCCACGCCGTCGCCGCTCGCCTCGGAGATCCTCAACGCCGCGCCTTACGCCTTCCTCGACGACGCGCCATTGGAAGAGCGCCGTACGCAGGCGGTGCAGTCGCGACGCTGGAACGATGCCGAAAGCGCGGACGACCTCGGCCGGCTGGACGCGGAGGCGATCGACGCGGTACGCGGGGAAGCCTGGCCCGAGGCACGCAGCGCCGATGAAATGCACGAGGCGCTGGTTCAGCTCGGTGCCGTCACGCTTGACGAGGTTCGCGACAACGCGGGCTGGGCAAAGCTGCTCGGCGCGTTGGCGAAGGATGCGCGTGCGACCTTGCTGGGCGGCGATGCTGTGCCGCTCTGGGTTGCTGCCGAACGTCTGCCGGTATGGCGTGCGCTGCGGCCTGGCCTGTCGATGGCTCCTGCCATCGTTGCGCCGGCCGAATTCGAGGCGCAGGCATGGACGGCCGAAGCGGCGCTGGTCGAGATCGTGCGTGGACGCCTGGGCGGGCTCGGCCCCGTGCCTGCCGCGACGCTGGCCGCGTCGCTCGGCGTCGCGCTTCCGGACGTCGATCTCGCGCTGACGACGCTGGAAAGCGAAGGCTATGTCATGCGCGGCCCGTTCTCGCCGGGCACGACGGAGACCGAATGGTGCGAGCGGCACCTGCTCGCGCGCATCCATCGCTACACCATCGGCCGCCTGCGGCGCGAGATCGAGCCGGTAACGCGGCGCGACTTCTACCGCTTCCTGCTCGACTGGCAACACCTGACCCGGGCCACCCAGGTATCGGGACCCGACGCGCTGGCCGGCGTGATCGGCCAGCTCGAGGGTTACGAGGCCGCCGCAGGCGCGTGGGAGGCCGAACTGCTGCCGGCGCGCGTCAACGACTACGGCATCGGCTGGCTGGACGACCTTTGCCGCGCCGGCCGCGTGGTTTGGAGCCGCCTGCGCCTGGGCACCGGCAGCGGTGGTCCCGTGCGCTCGACGCCTATCGTGCTCCTGCCGCGACGCCAGCTGGCCGTATGGTCGGCGGCGGCACCGGCGGCCAACGAGGAAGCCTCGCTGTCGTCGCGCGCCCAGGCCGTGGCGGAAACGCTGCGCGACGAAGGCGCACTGTTCTTCGACGAACTCGCCTCCGCCACGCGCCTGCTGCGCACCGAACTCGAGGATGCGCTGGGCGAACTGGTAGCCGCCGGCCGCGTCACCGCGGACAGCTTCGCCGGCCTGCGCGCCCTCCTCCTGCCTGCCTCGAAACGCAACGGCAGCCGTCACCGGCGCACGCGGCGGCACATGCTGAGCGGCATCGAGGATGCCGGCCGCTGGGCGCTCGCCCGCCGCCCAAGCGAACAGCGCAACGATGCCGACGGCCTGGAGCACATCGCACGCACGCTGCTGCGCCGTTACGGCGTGGTCAGCTGGCGCATCCTGGAACGCGAGGCCGCGTGGTTACCGCCGTGGCGCGAATTGCGCCGCGTCTACCACCGGCTCGAAGCGCGTGGCGAGATCCGCGGCGGCCGCTTCGTCGACGGGCTGGTAGGCGAACAGTTCGCGCTGCCGGAGGCTCTGCCGGCGCTGCGGCAGATCCGGCACCGCGCGCACGACGGCGAGATCGTCTGCATCGCCGGCACCGATCCCTTGAACCTCGTCGGCACGATCATGGCCGGAACGAAGGTCCCGGCCACCCTCGGCAACCGCATCGCGATCCGCGACGGCCTGCCGCTGGCCGCAATGGTCGCCGGGAAGTTCGTAACGCTGATGCCGCTGGAAGGCGACGAGGAGCGCGAGGCGCGAAGCTCGTTGCAGCGCAAAGCGACCTTCCAGACCGCCTGACCCCGCCACCTGACACGGACACCGCGCGCCTGTAGGAGCGCGCCCCGCGCGCGACAGCTTTTCGCGAGGAGCCGCAGGACCTGTTGCCACGTCGCGAAAGACTGTCGCGCGCAAGCGCGCTCCTACAATGCTGAGTCAGCGTAGCTGCACGTCGCCGAGGACCCACATCTTCGGCCCCGGCTTGCCGGTGATCACGAAGCAGAGATCGTGCGTGCCTTCGCGCTTGGGCAGGATGCCGTCCAGCGTGGCGCGGCCATCCTTCGCCTTCGCCAGTGGAATCGTCGCCAGCTTCGGTCCGTCGCAGGTGTCCTGGCGCACTTCCAGTTCCCCGGCCGCCGAGCGCGCCTTGCGCGAGACGACGTTCTTCGCGTCCTTCCACAGGGCGTAGTTGTACGGCAGGCGGTCGACGGTGACGGCGACGCCATAGCGGCCGTCGAGCTTCACGCCCTTCCACAGCCAGCAGGTGTCCATGATGTCCACCTTGTACACGGGCCGCTGGCCATCCACCGTGTCCGGCGACTCCAGCCTGAGCACGAGCTTGTCGCTGCACGTATCCAGTTCGTCGCTGGTCCGCCGCAGCAGCGACTTCGCGTCGATCGCGCGATCGCGCGGCCCGGCGAGCCCGAAGCCGCCGTCGAACGCATTCGCACGCACCGTGGCCGGCAGCGCGACATCGAAGGGCCCCGTATACGCCGTCGACTGCGCGGTGGGCGCCGAACCGTCCGTCGTGTAGCGCAGCGTGCCGTAACCCGTCTGGTTCGAGAGCGTGACCTTCGCGTTGCCGCCGTCGGCGGACTCCGCCGCGATGGCCACGGCGAACGCACCATCGGAAGGCACGATGCCCGCGGCACGGTAACGCGACATCTGCACGGGCATGCGCGCGAGGAAACCGTTCCAGTCCGCCTTCGGCGACCAGGTGCGCTCCGCCAGGGCGGCGATGCGCGGGAAGATCGCGTGCTGCGTGCGGTACCAGTTCGGCAGGTATTCGGTGAAGACCGTGACCTCGGCGCCGAGCACGTGCCGCGCCTTGTCGGCCGCGATGGCGGAGGGCACCGGATCGAAGTCGTAGATCGTCTTCATCGTCTGCGCGGACGGGCGGCCCGGCGGCTCGTCGGGCAGCGTGGATTGCAGGCGGTCGAGGTACAGTGTCGGCGACGGCGCCAGCACGACGTCGTGCCCTGCATTCGCGGCCTTGATCGCACCCTCGGTGCCACGCCACGACATGACCGTGGCGCTCGCCGGCACCTTGCCGTCGAGGATCTCGTCCCAGCCGATCAGCCGGCGGCCGTGGCGTTCGAGGTAGTCGCCGATGCGGGCGATGAACCAGCCCTGCATCTTCTCCTCGTCGTCGATGCCCAGCGACTTCATCTTCGCCTGCACCGTCTTCGACCGCTCCCATTCGTCCTTGGCCGCCTCATCGCCGCCCACGTGGATGTAGGTCGACGGAAAGATGGCCATCACTTCGTCCAGCACGTCCTGCAGGAAGGTGAACGTGCCGTCGTCGACGTTGTAGAGCGCGGTATTCACGCCCCAGTCCGAGGATACCGCGAGCTTCTTTCCGCTCGCACCAACCTTGGGATAGGACGCCACCGCAGCCTGCGCATGACCCGGCATCTCGATCTCGGGCACCACCGTGATGTGACGTTCGGCTGCGTAGGCGACGATCTGCTTCGCTTCCTCCTGGGTGTAGAAGCCGCAATACGGCTTGTCGTCGCCGCCGCTGAGCGCGGTATCGGGACCGACGGCCTTGCGGCAGGCGCCCGTCTCGGTGAGCTTCGGGTACTTCTCGATCTGCAGGCGCCAGCCCTGGTCATCGGTGAGATGCCAGTGGAAGGTGTTGAGCTTGTGCATCGCCATCTGGTCGAGCAGGTGCTCGATCTCGCTCACCGACTGGAAGTGCCGGCTCGAATCCAGCATGAGCCCGCGCCATTCGAAGCGCGGCGCATCGGCGATGTGCAGCCCCGGCACGCCGTTGCGCGCATTGGGGTCGGTCAGCAGCTGCCAGAACGTGACCGCGCCATAGAACAGGCCGGTTTCGTCATTCGCCGCGATGCGCACGCCGTCGGCGCTCACGTCGAGCGTATAGGCCTCGCGGCCCTTAATGTTTGCCTGCGTCACCAGCGCGATGGATTCGGTCCCCGCCTTGCCTTCGACGATCTCCGGCGCGGTGCCGCGCGCCTGGCGGATCCATCCCTGCAACTGGCTGGCTACGCGCCTGGCCTGCGTGTCGCCCGGCGTCACCGCGATCTTCGTCAGGGCGTCCATCCGGAAGTGTCCCGGCGCGCGCTGCAATTGCGCGGGCATCGGGATGAGCGAGAGCGGCGTCTGGTCGATGGGACCGGCTTCGTGCCTCGGTTGACTTGCGCAGGCGCTGAGGCCGGCGGCCATCGCGAGGAGAAGGAAACGGCGCATCGAGGGCTCCTGTCGTATCGGGCAGTCGTTCGATTGTATGTGGGAAGCTCTTTTCACGGGCAAAAAAACGGGCCCAATCGAGGAATTGACGGACCCGAGGGGAATGGAGCTTCGAGGGCTGCGTTTGCGGCCGTCCGTGGCCGCGCATCCATGACGCTTTATCAGAGGTCGAAGTGCACCGAGGCCATGTAGCGGCGGCCGGTGGTGTACTTGGCTACCGGCATCGCGGTGATGCCGATGTACTGCTTGTACTTCTCGTTGGTCAGGTTCATGCCCGCGAGGGTGAACGAGACCTGCTGGTTGAGCTTCCAGCCGAGCGTCGCGCCAAGATCGCCGTAGTCGGCCGTGGTGGCCGGCGGCGCACCGGCGATATAGCCGCCGGCGAGGTACTTGCTGCGCCAGTTGTAGGTGATGCGGGCGCTGAACGGGCCCATTTCGTAGTACGGGCTCACCGAATACGAGTTCTTCGAGTTGTAAGGCAGCGAACCACCGGAATCGAGCGTGCCCTTGGCATAGGTGTAGTTCGCCGTGACGCCGAAGCCGGTATCCCAGAAGGCCTGCTGATAGCTCAGGCTGCCGCCGCGCACCTTGCCCGAGCCCGTGTCGCGGGGCCGGCTGATGCTATAGGTGCAGAAGCCGTCCGGCGTGCAGAGACCCTGTGCGACCTGGCGCGCGAAGGTGGTCGGGTCAGTGAAGAGGCCCGAGTTGAACTGCGTCTCCGGGGCCGAATCGACAAACGTGTAATTCTCGATCTTCTTGTAGAAGCCGGTCAGCGCGATGTACGACTGCGGCGCGAAGTACCACTCGCCGGAGAGCGAGAAGTTCTTCGATTCGTACGGCTTCAGGTCGGGATTGCCGCCGGAGCCGGTGAGCACCGAATCGTTGAGGAACAGGTTGTTCACCTGCATGTTGTACGGCGGACGCGCGATCACCTTGGCGGCGGCCAGGCGCAGCACCACGTCTTCGGCCAGGTCGTAGGCGATGTTCAGGCTCGGCAGCCAGTTCTTCGTGGTCTTCGACGAGGTCTGCCACGAACCCGGAGGTGCCGGAAGGACCGGGGCGCCGCTGTAGTTGAAGCCGGTACCGTCGGTCTTGGTGTCCACGTAGCGGATGCCCACGTTGCCGTGGAAGTCGCCGCCGGCGAAGTTCGCCTGCAGGTAGGCCGCGTTGGTCTTCTCGACGAGCTTGTAGGTGCCGTTGAGATAGGTGCCCGGATCTTCGTTGCCGCCGTTGGTGTTACGGACCCACGCATACTGCGCGTCGCGGTCCGGCATCACGTGGCTCGACGATCCGTCCAGCGCGCCGTCGAAAGCGTCCAGGGTATCGGTGAAGCCGCCGAAGCCGAGAGCAGCGAGGTTGGTCGGTGCGTTCCCGCCGTAGACATGCGCCTGCATGCCTTCCTCGTGGCGGTTCCAGCGGTAGCCGAAGGCGAGTTCATTGAAGAACGAGTCGAAGTACTTGGAGAAATCGAGCTGGGCGTACGTGTCGCGCGCCTGTGCCGAATAGTCGCCATAGTTGCCGGGCCAGCCACCGAGGCCGTCCACGTCGCCCATGTGCCAGTTGGCCGGATCGCGCGCGGCGGCGGGATTGTCGAAGGCGAAGCCCTTGTTGATGTCCCAGGTGTAGCCGCCGGCGTAAACCGGCTCCATCACGGCCTGCGAGATGTTGTTGTTCACCGCCTTGCTGTAGCCGGCGGCGCCGGCCAGTTTCCAGCCGTCGCCTCGGTAGGTCGACTTCAGGTCGAAAGCCGAGGTGCGCACCACCGACTTGCGGATGTTGCTGTCGAACGTGCCTTGCGCAATCGCCGGGCAGCCGACCGAGTCGTTGCCGCAGACATGGCCGCCGGTGACCACGCCGTTCGGCCCCTGGTTGAAGCTGGTCACGTTACCCGGCGTGGCGCCGGTGAACGGATACAGCGATTGGTTCCAGTTGTCGAAGTTCTCGCGGACGAACAGGTTGTTGATGTCGATGTCCCAGTTGTCCGTCGGACGGATCTGGAAGCCCAGGGTCGCGGTATCGCGCTTGCGCTTCTGCTGGAACCACGCGGAGTTCACCTCATCGGGCACCTTCGCGTTCGGATCGAGCGAGCCGTCGGCGATGCCGGCCGCTACGGCGGGGCTCGAGGCCCACTTCGACACCGGGCTGTAGCTGAATATCTCGAAGCCCTGGCGGTCGATCTTTTCCTCATAGTGCTGCACGGAGCCGATCACGCCGAACGTGTTGCTGCTGTTCTTCCAGCTATACAGTGCCGAAGCGTTCGGACGCGTGCCCGGGGTGGCCTGGTCGTTGTAGTTCAGGCCGAACGAGCCGCGGATCGTGTTGGCCGGAAGGTCCAGCGGCTGCAGCGTGTGCAGCAGGATGGTACCGCCCAGGCTGCCTTCCGGCAGGCGTGCTTCGGGAGACTTGTAGACTTCCAGCCGACCGATGATTTCCGGGGCGAGCATGGTGAAGTCGAAGCCGCGGTTCGGCTGCGCGCCGTACTGCCACGGCGTCTGCGAAATCGGCTGGCCGTTGAGGAAGGTGAGGTTGAGGCTGGGGTCCGTACCGTCGATCGACACGCGGTCGCCCTGGCCGAACTGGCGATCGATGACGACGCCCGGGATCTGGGTCATCGCTTCGGCGACGTTGGTGTTCGGGAACTTGCCGATGTCCTCGGCAGTGACCGCCTCCACCACGGCGTCGGCGTTGCGCTTGGTGTCGAGCGACTTCTCGAGGCTGGCGCGGATGCCGGTGACGGTGATGCCTTCCAGCTGGGCCGCCTTGGCGGCGTCGGCTTTTTCCTGTGCGGTCTGCGGTCTCGCCGGTGCGGTCGTGTCCTGTGCGGCCACGGTTCCGGTGAGACAGCAAAGCCCGGCGATGATGCTCGCCGTCAGCAGGTTCTTACGATGCGACATGGTGTCCTCCCCTCAGAGGATGTAATCGACGATGGGCCTTGCGGCCCGCTTTTTGAACTAAGCCTGCGTTCCTTTCCCGCTCTTCAATGAGCGGTCGAACCGTGCAGGTAGAGACCGGCGGCACCGATCACACCCAACTGTCCGTGGTCCATCAGACGTACCGGCACTTGCTGGAGAAAGGCGCGCATGACGCCCTTGTTGAAGAACCTGGTGGTGAAGCTGCTGGCGAGCAGGCGCTCGCGCACCTGCGGCAGGATGCCTCCGGCGAGGTAGACGCCGCCGCGCGCGCCATACAGCAGGGCGAGGTCGCCGACGAAGCTGCCCAACAGCCCGCAGAACACGTCCAGCGCTTCCGACGCGGCAGCATCGCTGCCATCGAGGGCGGCGCCGGTGACGGCGGCGGGTTCGGCCAGCGTCGCGGGCGTGCCGCGCAGCCTGGAAACGGCTTCATAAAGATGGACGAGACCCGGGCCGGAGAGCGCCGTCTCGTAGGAAACGTAATCGCGGTCGCGGGCCAGCTCGCCGAGGATGGCGACCTCGCGCGCGTTGCCCGGCGCCAGCGAAATCTGGCCGGCCTCGGTCGGCAGCACGGTCGCGTGCGGACGGCCGGGCAGCAGCACGGCGGAGCCCAGGCCCGTGCCGGGTCCCATCACGAGGATCGGGCCTTCGGTCGCCGCGGCATCCGTCTCGATGATCGCCGTCGTCTCATGCCTCTGCAGGAACTGGCAGGCATAGGCGACGGCCTCGAAATCGTTGACCACCGCAAGACCGGAGAGACCCAGGGTCTGGCGGATGTCGCCGATCGACACGGGCCATGGAAGATTCTCGTTCACGATGGCATCGCCCAGCACGTAGCCGGCGCTCGCCACGGCGCAGTGTTCCACCGCCACCTCGCCATCCAGCCGGCCGACGAAGTCCTGCAGCACGGCCGTCAGGCTGGGCCAGTCGGCGCAGGCATAGCGCTCGTAGCGGAGCACGTCGATGACCGTGGAGGATGCGTCCGTGCTGCGAACCAGCCCGATGCGGGCGTGCGTACCGCCGACGTCGGCGGCCAGGAACGCCCCCGCTGGCGACGAACGCGGCACTTCCCGCTGTTTGGCCGATTCAACCACGCCCTACCCCTTTAAACTTTCGTGACAACCCCGTTATGGCGGCGAGTCTTGGCTCCCGTTGACAACGTTGTCAACAGGACAAATGGGCAGGACAGGCGACTTTTCATAACGCGTTGCAGCAGGAAACGTTTGCGTTCGTACTGGCGGATCTCGGTCGTAACCCGCTGTTGCAACGGGAAATGCCGATGTCTAGCCTGAACAAGCCACTTGACGCGGCGCGGCATCGAAAGTGTCCCGGCGTGCGACGAGCCGCGCAGGACCGTCGTGGCGCGATTGACAACGTTGGGCAGGGAAGCCGATAAAGACCGGATCGGGGCGGGTCCGGCCCCTGCGAGAGGGAAGCATCCATGTCGTCCACCACGGCCGCGGTTAACGCGACGCGCCATTCCAGCCTGGTCCCGATGATCATCATCGGCGTCCTGTTCTTCATCTTCGGCTTCGTCACGTGGCTCAACGGGCCGCTGATCACCTTCGTCAAGCTTGCCTTCAACCTCGACGACGTGAACGCCTTCCTGGTGCCGATGGCGTTCTACCTGTCGTACTTCTTCCTCGCCCTGCCCTCCTCCTTCATCCTGAAGAAGACCGGCATGAAGAAGGGCATGGGCCTCGGCCTCTTCGTCATGGCGATCGGCGCGGCGATGTTCGGCCAGTTCGTCACGATGCGCGTCTATCCCGGCGCACTCACCGGCCTGTTCGTGATCGGTGCCGGCCTTTCGCTGCTGCAGACAGCATCCAATCCGTACATCTCCATCCTCGGTCCCATCGAGAGCGGCGCGCAGCGCATCGCCTTCATGGGCATCTGCAACAAGGTGGCCGGCGCGCTGGCGCCGTTCGTCTTCGGTGCGCTGGTGATGAGCAACATCGACGGCCTCGACAAGCAGATCGCAGCCGCCGCGTCACCGGCGGAGAAAGACGCCCTGCTCGCCGCCTTCGCTTCGAAAGTGCACGTGCCTTACCTTGTGATGGCCGGTTTGCTCGTCGTGCTCGCGATCTGGGTAGTGCGTTCCTCGCTGCCGGAGATCAAGCCGTCCAGCGACAACTCCGAGCGCGCCATCGGCCACGACAAGGGCAGCCTCTTCAGCTTCCCGCACCTGTGGCTGGGCGTGCTCTGTCTGTTCGTCTACGTTGGCGTCGAGGTGATGGCAGGCGATGCCATCGGCACCTATGGCCAGGGCTTCGGCATGTCGCCCGCCGAAACCAGCCACTTCACGTCCTACACGCTGATCGCGATGCTGGTCGGTTACGTCGCCGGCCTGCTGCTGATACCCCGCTTCGTCTCGCAGCAGCGCTACCTCGCCTTCTCGGCGATCCTCGGCGTGGCCTTCTCGATCGGCACCTACGTCACCAGCGGCTACGTGTCGGTGGCCTTCGTGGCCGCGCTCGGCTTCGCGAACGCCATGATGTGGCCGGCGATCTTCCCGCTCGCCATCAAGGGGCTCGGCCGGCTCACCGAATTCGGATCGGCCTTCCTGATCATGGGCATCGCCGGCGGCGCCGTCATTCCGGTGCTGTTCGCGCACCTGAAGCAGCATTTCGACTTCCAGGCTGTGTTCGTCTGCCTGGTGGTGCCGTGTTACCTGTACATCCTGTACTACGGCGCGGCCGGACACCGGGTCGGCCAGCACGTGCGCGACTGAGTCTTCCGTCTTCGCTCCGTGACGGCCATCCGCTAGGATGGCCGTCCTGCTATCGAGGGTCGTAGATTGCGTAGCCCTACCATCAAGGACGTGGCCGAACGCGCCGGCGTCTCGCTGAAGACCGTCTCCCGCGTCATCAACCACGAACCGTCGGTGCATGCGCGTACCCGGGACAAGGTCCAGCGGGCCATCGAGGCGCTCGACTACCAGCCCGACCAGGCGGCGCGGAGCCTGCGCAGTTCCCGCACCTATGCCCTCGGCCTGGTCTACGACAATCCGAACGCGCACTACGTCATCGCCATGCAGAACGGCGTGCTCTCGGTGTGCCGCGAGCGCGGCTTCGGCCTGCAGATCCATCCCTGCGATTCGTCGGCGCCCAAACTCGCGGACCAGCTGGCCGACCTCGTCAGGCGCAACCGGCTGGCCGGCCTCGTGCTCTGCCCGCCCATGTCCGAACAACCGCGCCTGCTCGCCGCGCTGACCGAGCAGAAGATTCCCTTCGTCCGGATCATTTCCGCGCGGCAGGACCCGAAAGACGGCTGGCCCTGCGTGTTCGTGGACGACCGCGATGCGGCCTATGCGATCACCGAGCACCTGATCCAGCTCGGTCACCACCGCATCGGCTTCCTCTGGGGCGGCAAGGGGCATCGGTCCAGCCCGGAGCGCTACCAGGGTTACGAGGACGCCTTGCGCGAGTACGGCATCGCCGTGGACAAGCGCCTGGTGGTGGAAGGCGACTACTCCTTCGACGATGGCTTCCGCGGCGCGCGCAAGCTGCTCGCGCTGAAGGAGCCGCCTACCGCGATCTTCGGCTCCAACGACGAGATCGCGGCCGGCGTGCTGGCCGCCGCCCGCTCGGGTGGCGTCGACGTACCGTGGGAACTCTCCATCGCCGGCTTCGAGGACAGCCCGTTCTCGAAGCAGTCCTGGCCCGCACTCACCACCGCGCGCCAGAACACCGAGGAAATCGGCCGCCACGCGGCACAACGGCTGATCGCGGAACTCAACCGCGAAGGCGACGATCACGTCATCGAGAACGAGGGCTTCAGCCCCGACCTGGTCGTACGCGGCTCCACGGCCCCGCGACGCCCTCTGTAGGAGCGCGCCTGCGCGCGACATGTTTTGTGGCCGTGCGCAACAGGGCCTGCTGCTAATAGCGAAAAGCTGTCGCGCGCAAGGCGCGCTCCTACGCGTAGGCCATGACGGCTATCGCCCCGATCGCCAGTGCGATGCCCAGCCAGTTCACGATCGCCAGGCGCTCCCTGAAACCGAACGCGCCGACGAGCGTGCCGAGCACCACCACGCCCACGTTCATCGAGGCGAAGACCAGCGACGGGTCCTTCGGCAAGGCCTGATGGCCGCGCACGTAGAAGAGGATGTTGGCGAAGTTGGCCACACCCAGCAGCACGCCGAAGCCGAGGCTGCGCAGGGTGACCGGGGCAGCGCGCGTCGCCGCGCGCGCGAGCACGGCTATCCAGCACAGCACCATTGCGATCAGGAAGGAGGCGAGCAGGGCACTCGCGAACGGCGCGCCGACCTGTGCGACCAGCTTGAAGCAGATGTCGATCGCACCGAAGCCCGCGAACACCGCCAGCGGCGCGAGCCAGCCGCCGCGTTCCGCCGGGCCGCGCTCCTTGCGCCAGAGCACGCACAGCACCGCGGCGAAGGCGAGCGCGATGCCCAGCGATTTCGAGCCCGTGAGCGTGTCACCGAGGAAGGCGAAGGCGGCCACGAGCGAGAGGAACAGCGACAGGCGCTGGGCCACGTCGGTACGCACGATACCCGCGGTACGGACCGAGCGGGCCAGCACGAGGAAGATCGCGGGCAGCAGGATGCCGAGCAGCGCCAGCGGAACGTAGGTCGCCTTCGCCCCGATCGCTGCCTGCGGCGTGGCGCCGAGCAGCAGCGCGGCGAGCAAGGCGGCCACGACGTAGTTCGTGGCCACGGCCTGCGGAATATCGATGCGGTGCTTACGGGCAACCTTGAGCAGGGCCGAGACGGCCACGCTGAAGACGACCGCCAGGAGGATGTAAGTCATGCAAGTCTCGACGACGCGGACGGGGTGCGAAGGATCGCACAAGCAGGCACGTCCAGCGCCACGCAAACCATTGTAGGAGCGCGCCTGGCGCGCGCTGAGCTTTTCGCGAAAGGCAGCAGGGCCTGCTGCTCAAGGCCTCAAAGGCTGTCGCGCGCGTCGCGCGCTCCTACATCTTCCGGGGCAGTTGCGCGGCTTCGCGTGCCAGTGCCTCGATGCCTGCCCAGTCGGAGGCAGCCAGCTTGTCCGCCGGCGTCAGCCACGAGCCGCCGACGCATGCGACGTTCGGCAGGGCGAGGAACTCCGGGGCCGTCGCGAGGCTGATGCCGCCGGTGGGGCAGAAACGGATCTGCGGCAAGGGGCTGGCCCACGCGCCGAGCAGTTTCGCTCCGCCGGCCGGCACGGCCGGGAAGAACTTCTGGAAGCGATATCCGCGCTCCAGCAGTTCCATCGCCTCGCTGGAGGTCGCCGCACCGGGCAGCAGCGGAAGCTCGGAATCGTCGGCGGCGTCGAGCAGGCGCGGCGCGGCGCCCGGCGACACGGCGAACTTCGCGCCGGCCTTGTACGCGTTCGCGAGATCGCGCGCCGTGAGCACCGTGCCCACGCCGACGAAGGCGCCTTCGACTTCCGCGGCGATGGCGCGCACGGCGTCGAGTGCAGCCGGCGTGCGCAAGGTCACTTCGATCGCGGGGACACCGCCGGCGACCAGCGCACGCGCCATGCCCACGGCCTTCGAGGCATCCTCGATGATCACCACCGGCACGACCGGCGCAAGGCGCAGGGTTGACTCGACACGCTGTTGCTTGGCTTCGTTGCTCATCTCGACTCCGAATGGATCAGAACACGCCCGCGCCCAGGTCGGCCGTGACGGCGGACTGGCGGAACATGGCGAAAAGTTCGCGGCCCATGCCGCTGTGGTGCGCGGCAAGGTCGGCGGCGTCAGGCGTCCGCGTATTCCAGTCCTGTGCGTCGACCAGCACTTCGATCGTGCCGGCAACGGCATCGACGCGAACGAGATCGCCGGTGCGCACGCGCGCGATGGGACCGCCCGACTCCGCTTCCGGCGTGACATGGATGGCGGCAGGCACACGCCCCGAGGCACCGGACATGCGGCCGTCGGTGACGAGCGCCACGCGGTGGCCGCGGTCTTGCAGCAGGCTGAGCGTGGGCGTGAGCTTGTGCAGCTCGGGCATGCCGCGCGCACGCGGCCCCTGGAAGCGCACGACGGCGACGAAGTCGCGATTCAGTTCGCCGCGATCGAAGGCCGCCTTCACGTCGTCCTGTTCGTCGAAGACGATGGCGGGCGCTTCCACGACCATGCGATCGTCCGGCACCGAGGACACCTTGATGACGCCGCGGCCGAGGTTGCCCTTGAGCATGCGCAGTCCGCCGTCCTGGCGGAACGGCTCGTCGATCGAGCGCAGCACCCCGCGATTGCCGCTTTCCTTCGATACCGGCTTCCAGACCAGCGCGGCGCCTTCGAGCACCGGCGCCTTGCGGTAATGATGCAGGCCCGGCCCCATGATGGTGTTCACGTTGTCGTGGAGCAGGCCGGCATCGAGCAGCTGGTCGATCAGGAAGCCCATGCCGCCGGCTTCGTGGAAATGATTCACGTCGGCATAGCCGTTCGGATATACGCGGGCCAGCAGCGGCACGACGGCGGAGAGCGCGTCGAAGTCGTCCCAACGCAATTCCACGCCGGCCGCGCGCGCGATGGCGACAAGGTGGAGCAGGTGGTTCGTGGAACCGCCGGTCGCATGCAGGCCTACGACACCGTTGACGATGGCGCGCTCGTCGACGATGCGGCCCAGCGGCAGGTAATGCTCGCCCAGCGTGTCGATGGCGAGCACACGCTGCACGGTGGCGCGGGTGAGCGCATCGCGCAACGGCGTGTCAGGGGCTTCGAAACTCGCGCCCGGCAGGTGCAGGCCCATGATCTCCATGAGCATCTGGTTCGAGTTCGCGGTGCCGTAGAAGGTGCAGGTGCCGGCACCGTGGTATGAACGCGCCTCGGCCTCGAGCAGCTCCGCGCGCGACGCCTTGCCCGCGGCGAAGGCCTGGCGCACCTTCGATTTCTCTTCGTTCGGAATGCCGGAAGGCATCGGGCCCGAGGGCACGAAGGCGCCCGCGAGATGGCCGAAGCTCAACGCGCCGATCAGCATGCCGGGCACGATCTTGTCGCAGATGCCGAGGTATAGCGCGCCCTCGTACATGTCGTGCGACAGCGACACCGCCGTGGCCATGGCGATGAGGTCGCGCGAGAACAGCGACAGTTCCATGCCGGGACGGCCCTGGGTCACGCCGTCGCACATCGCCGGCACGCCGCCGGCCACCTGTGCGGTGGCGCCAAGCAGGCGCGCGGTCTGGCGGATTAGTTCCGGATAGCGCTCGTACGGCTGGTGGGCCGAGAGCATGTCGTTGTACGAGGTGACGATGGCGAGGTTCGCCGCGTGGCCGTTGCGCAAGGCGTCCTTGTCGCTTTCCGCGCAGGCGGCGAAGCCGTGGGCCAGGTTGCCGCAGGACAGGTGGTGGCGCTTCGCGCCCTTGCCGCGCGCGGCGTCGATCTTGGCGAGGTAGGCCGCACGCGAGGCGCGGCTGCGCTCGACGATGCGCTGGGTGACCTCGGCGAGGATGGGATGGATGGTCATGCTTAAGGAGCCCAGTAGACGTCCACGGGCACGCGATCCTGCGTCAGCACGGCCGCGATCGGATAGTCCCCGCCGGCCAGTGCCTTGCCGAGCACGTCCTTCTTGTCGTCGCCTTCGATGTGCAGGTAGAGCGCGCGGGTATCGAGCACGCGCGGCAGGCTTAGCGTGATGCGCGGCTCGCCGGCACCTTCGGCGCGCATCGAGACGACCGTGCGCTTGCCGTTCGGATCGAGCGCCGCGGCAAGGCTGTCGCCGCCGGGAAAGAACGATGCCGTATGGCCGTCGGAGCCCATGCCCAGCAACACCACGTCGAACGGCAGGCCGAGCGCGTCGATGCGCGCGCCCACGTCGTCGAGCGCCTCGTCCACGTTGTCCTTGTGCGCGCGATCGAACAGCGGCACGAAGCTTGCCGTATGCGATTCATGATGGAACAGGTGCTCGGCCACCATGCGCGCGTTGGAACGTTCGCTGTCGGTATCCACCCAGCGCTCGTCCACCAGGGTCACGGTCACCTTCGACCAGTCGATCTCCTGCTCGGCGAGCACGGCGAACATGGTCTTCGGCGTGCTGCCGCCGGACACGACGAGGGTGGCCTTGCCGCGCTGCTTGATCGCGGCTTCCAGTTTCGAGGCCACATCCCGCGCCAGCTTGTCGGCGAGGGTCAGGCGGTCGGTGAATTCGTGGCGGTTGATCTTGGCGTTCATGCGGCGTCCTCGGCCCAGGTTCGGCCATCGCGTTCGATGAGCGCCACGGCGGCGCTCGGACCCCAGGTGCCCGCGGTATACGGCTTCGGCATGTCGCCGCTGGCCTCCCACGCGTCGAGGATGGGGCCGGCCCACTTCCATGCGGCCTCGACCTCGTCGCGGCGCATGAACAGGGTCGGGTTGCCACGCACGACATCGAGGATGAGCCGCTCGTAGGCATCGGGCTGCTGCACGCCGAACGCCGCCGCGAAGCTCATGTCGAGCGGCACGTGGCGCAGGCGCAGGCCGCCCGGACCCGGATGCTTGATGGTCAGCCACAGCTTCACGCCTTCATCCGGCTGCAGGCGCAGCGTGAGGCGGTTGGGCAGGAGCGGACCGCTGGTGGGATCGAAGATCGAGTGCGGCAACGCTCGGAACGTCACCACGATCTCCGAGACGCGGTTGGGCAAGCGCTTGCCCGTGCGCAGGTAGAACGGCACGCCGGCCCAGCGCCAGTTGCCGATCTCCGCCTTGAGGGCGACGAAGGTTTCGGTCCTGGACTGGTCGCTGCCGAGTTCGTCCAGGTAACCCGGGACGCCCTGGCCTTCCGCCGCACCGGCGCGGTACTGGCCGCGCACGGTGAGCTGGGCCGCGTTGCCATCGTCGATCGGACGGAGCGAACGCAGCACCTTGAGCTTCTCGTCGCGCACGGCGTCGGGCGCCAGGGACGAAGGCGGCTCCATGGCGAGCATGCAGAGGAGCTGCAGGATATGGTTCTGGACCATGTCGCGCAGCGCGCCGGCGCGGTCGTAGTAGCCGGCGCGATGGCCGACGCCCACGGTTTCGGCCACGGTGATCTGTACGTGGTCGATGTGCTGGGCGTTCCACAACGGTTCGAACAGGGCGTTGCCGAAGCGCAGCGCCAACAGGTTCTGCACCGTTTCCTTGCCGAGGTAGTGATCGATGCGATAGGTCTGCGATTCGCCGAACACCCGGGCCACCGCGTCGTTGATCGCGTTGGCGCTCTCCAGGTCGCGGCCGATCGGCTTTTCCAGCACCACGCGCGAGCGTTCGCCGTTGAGGTTCAGGGCGCCGAGCCGCTGGCAGATGTCGGTGAAGATGTCCGGCGAGGTCGACAGGTAGAAGACGCGGATGTGGGTGGGCTCCGCCGCCATCAGCGCCGCGAACTCGTCCCATCCGTCGGCCTTGCGCGCATCGAGCGAGCGGTAGCCGATCATGCGGATGAAGGCGTCGAGTTGCGCGGGAACGATGTGCGACACGCCCTTCTCCACCGCGGCGCGTACCTGCTGCCGATAGGCGTCGTCATCCAGTCCTTCGCGGGCCACGCCGATGATCCGGCTGCTGGCCTGGATCTGGCCGTCGGCGAAGCGGTGGTACATGGCGGGCAGGAGCTTGCGGACGGCGAGATCGCCGGTGCCGCCGAAAATGACCAGATCGAACGGTTCGATCGGCAGGAGGGGAGCGCTCACGACAGAGGCCTCTTGAGGGATCGGGATGGATGCCTTCGGATCGTACCAGTGACATACCAGGACGTACCAGCCCCGTACCAATCGCTGCGACGATTCGCGCCTCTTCACGGGCCGGAAACGGTTTGGAAACGTTTCCAATGAAATTTAAATCGTGCAAACGACCGTTCGAGGGTGCCGCTGGTATGGCGCGAGTGGCACAGCCTTGCCTCAGTGGTCGTGGATTGGTATCTTCGTGGAATGGAAAGCGCCCTCGTCGCCGAATACCAGCGTCTGCAACACGATCCGGCGGCCCGGCAGCCGCTGGCGTACATGCGCCTGCGCCGCGCCATCCGCAACGTGATCGAGAACGGCGAGGTCCAGGTTGGCCATGCGCTGCCCAGCGAACGCGACCTGGCCAGGGCCCTCACCCTGTCCCGGGTCACCGTGCGCAAGGCCATCGGCGGCCTCGTCGAGGACGGGCTGCTTACCCAGCGCCATGGAGCCGGTACCTTCGTTTCCGAGCGCATCGTGAAGCCCCTGTCGCGCATGACCAGCTTCACCGAAGACCTCCGCGCCCGCGGTCTCAACCCGCGGTCGGAGTTCTTCGAACGCGGCATCGGCGAGGTCACGCCCGAAGAGGCGATGGCGATGAACCTGTCGCCGGGCACCCAGGTGGTCCGCCTGCACCGCCTGCGCTACGCGGGCGACGAGCCGCTGGCCATCGAACGCAGCGCGGTGCCGCTGGATCTCCTTCCCGATCCGAGCCTCGTGGTGGACTCGCTCTACGAAGCGCTCGACAAGCTCGGCAACCGTCCCCTGCGCGCCCTGCAGCGCCTGCGCGCAGTGGTGCTCGGCCCGGCACAGACGCGATTGCTCCGCCTCGGCGCGGGTAGCGCGGGGCTCAACATCGAGCGGCGCAGCTTCCTCGAGGACGGCCGCATCGTCGAATTCACCTGCTCCTGGTACCGCGGCGATATCTACGATTTCGTCGCCGAGCTGCAGAGCGACTGACCCGCCGGATCCCGACATGCCGAAACTTCCGCAAGACACCCTGATGTTCCGCGAAGCGCACGAAACCGCCGGGATCGTGGAGCGCCAGCTTTCCGAGAACGAAGCCGTCGTGAGCGCACTGGCCGAACGCCTGCGCGCGAACCCGCCGCGCATGGTGATCACCTGCGCGCGCGGCAGTTCCGACCATGCGGCCACATACGCGAAGTACGTGTTCGAGACCCAGCTCGGCGTGGTCACCGCCTCGGCGTCGCCTTCGGTCACCTCGATCTACCACGCGAAGCAGAACCTCGAGGGCGCGCTTTATATCGCCGTGTCGCAGTCGGGCAAGAGTCCCGACCTGGTGCGGAACGCCGAGGCGGCGAAGCGCGCCGGCGCGTACGTCGTCACCCTGGTCAACGTGGTGGATTCGCCGCTGGCTGCCTGCGCGGATGTCGTGGTGCCGCTGCACGCGGGCCCGGAGAAGAGCGTCGCCGCCACCAAGAGCTATCTGGGCGCGCTCGCGGCCATCCTGCACATTGCCGCGCGCTGGAGCGGCAACGCCGCCATCGGCGAGGCGCTTGCCGCGCTGCCTGCGCAGCTGCGCGAGGGGTGGGAGGCCGACTGGTCCGAACTTACCGACGGCCTCGTCGATGCCCATAACCTCTTCGTCGTCGGCCGCGGCTTCGGTTTCGCCGGCGCACTCGAGGCGGCACTGAAATTCAAGGAAACCTCCGGCCTGCACGCAGAAGCGTTCAGCTCCGCCGAAGTGAAGCACGGCCCGATGGCCCTCGTGGGGCCCGATTTCCCCGTGCTGTTCTTCGCGCAGGACGACGACACGCTGCCCGGCATGCTCGAGGTGGCGGACGAGTTCCGCAAGCGCGGCGCCAAGGTATGGATCGCGGCACCGGGCGCGAAGGGCGAGGGCATGCTGCCCCTGGTCGCCACGGCGCCGATCAGCGCGCCCCTCGTCGTGGTGCAGAGTTTCTATCGCGCCACTGCCGCGCTGGCATTGAAGCGGGGCTTCGATCCGGACGTCCCGCCGCACCTCAACAAGGTCACCGAAACCGTTTAAGGACTTTCCCACTATGACCATCGCGCTCGTCAACGGCCGCGTACTTACCGATAACGGATTCCAGGGCGGTTTCGCCGTGCTCGTCGATGGCGGCACGATCACCGGCCTCGCCCTGCCGTCCGATCCGCGCGTACGTGCGGCGAAACGCCACGACCTCGGCGGACGCACGCTGCTGCCCGGCTTCATCGATTGCCAGGTCAACGGCGGCGGCGGCGTACTGTTCAACGATGCGCCGACGGTCGATACGATCCGCCGCATCGGCGAAGCACACGCGAGGTTCGGCACCACCGGCTTCCTGCCGACGTTGATCAGCGACGATGCCGATGTGATGGCGAAGGCCATCGACGCCGTGAACGCCGCGGTGGAGCAGGGCGTTCCGGGCGTCCTCGGCATCCATCTCGAAGGTCCGTTCATCGCGCCCGAGCGCAAGGGCGTGCACGATCCGGCGAAGTTCCGCATCGCCGGTGCCGACGACATCGCGATGGTGGCGCGCCGGCACGGCGGCGTCACCCTGCTCACGCTCGCGCCGGAGCGCACCTCGCCCGACGTGCTCGCGCAACTTGTTGCCAATGGCGTCATCGTCGCCGCGGGACACACCGCCGCCGATTACGACACCACGCGCAATGCACTGGCGGCTGGCGTGCGCGGTTTCACCCACCTGTTCAACGCGATGACGCCGTTCACGAGCCGCGAGCCCGGCGTGGTCGGCGCCGCGCTGGAAGACGCGGGCAGCTGGTGCGGCCTGATCGTCGACGGCCATCACGTGCATCCGGCCTCGCTGCGCGTCGCGATCGCCGCAAAGGCGCGCGAAAAGATGATGCTGGTGACGGACGCGATGCCGCCGGTGGGCTCGGATAACCCCAGTTTCGTGCTCAAGGGCGAGACCATCACAGTGCACGAGGGTGTGGTTCGCACGGCCGACGGCACCATCGCGGGCTCCGCGCTCGACATGGCCACCGCCGTGCGCAACACCGTGCACATGGTCGGCGTCGCCTACGACGAAGCCGCGCGCATGGCCTCGACCTATCCAGCAGCCTTCCTTGGCCTCGGCACCACCCACGGCCACATAGCTGCGGGCTACCGCGCAGACTTCGTGGTGATGGACGCGACCCAGCACGTGGTCGAAACCTGGATCGGTGGAAACCGCGTCTTCGGTTGATTGCCGCGCAGAAGGTGCTTTCGTATCGGTTGGCCCGCTTGCGCGGGCCCGTGCTTTAAGCGGCTTCGCCGCATGGAGCGTCGCGCCCGGCTCGGCTTCGCCATCGCGTTTTGCGTTGGCGTGGCGGCGGGTCGCCGGCGGCTCCCATTTTTTTCGCTAAGTCCTCGTCCGGCCTACGCCTCCCTGCGGAATCGCTCCAAAAACGGCAGCCACCGGCTCCTCCCAACACTGCGGTCGCATGCGGCAAAAGCCAGAGCAGCGCCTCGCCCGCTCGCTCCCCAACGCACGCCGTCCTGTAGGAGCGCGCCCTGCGCGCGACATCTTCTCGCGACCACCTCCACGCACTGAGCGTTTTCGCAACCCTGCAGTAAGAGTTACTAGGCTCCCGCCTCCGCGGGAGCGACGGGTAGGAAGGGAGGCGACATCTTGCAGGTCGCGCTTCGCGTTGCAAGCCGCGCGTCGCGGGCGATTCCCGCAGCGCGTGCGCACACGCGCGCGTCGTTTGAGTTCCGTCGTACAGACAAGCCCAAATCGATTTGCTATGTTCGGGCTGTTGCCTGAGCTTCTGATCAAAAGGCGTCGCAGGCAACCATCGCATCGAAGCGGTGAGAGCGCGGCCCAAGGGTGCTAGTAACACCCAGGGGCCGCTGACCTAACCAACTAAGACCCAGTTGATGAGGCTGCAGCCATGGTAAATCACTCGCTCGCCCGCCGGTTCCCCGCCGGCGGCACCTTCACCGGTTACCGGGCCTTCGACACCTTCTGTCGATCCGGTTAACGAACCGGCGGCCCCGCCGGTCCTAAGACGTTTCTCATCTTTCGCCCTGCCGTGCGACCCGGCGCGTTCGCGCGCGCGCGGCGAAAGGGACCGGCGCGGCCGCCGATCCACTTCGACAATCGAACCGTCCGGCGCCCGGTCACGGGCTGCCGGTGATCCCGCGAGTCCGCAGCTCATCGCCTC
>NZ_JBPGXO010000033.1:0-51371 GCF_056755555.1 Luteibacter sp. SVR4-7G
ATCCAGGCCCATGCGCTTCAGCGACTGGTCGAGGCTGGCGATCAGGTACTTCCTGCTGCCGCCGATGCCGCCATACGGGCCCGGCCACATGTCCCAGCCGGCCTTGGTCGAGACGATCAGCTCGTCCCGGTACGGCGCGAGATCGCTCGCCATCACCCGGCCGAAATTTTCTTCGGCCGATCCGTAGGGCGGGCCGTAGTTGTTCGCCAGGTCGAAATGCGTCACGCCGCGATCGAACGCATGACGCAGGATGGCGCGGCCGGTCTCGAAGACATCGGTGCCGCCGAAGTTCTGCCACAGGCCGAGCGAGATGGCCGGCAGGTCGATGCCGCTGCGGCCGCAGCGGCGGTAAGGCATGAGGTTGTCGTAACGGTTGGAGGCTGCTTGGTAAGTCACGCTGGGGCTCCGGTGGAGGGCTGCGGGGACGGCCGGATGAAGCCCCTCATGTTACGCTTCCGGCGCATGCATCGACGACCTCCGCGCCACCCCGCATGACCACGTTCGCTTCGGCCCTGCGGCTGTGGTCGGTCATGCTCGCGTGCGGCCTGGCCGTGTTGCTTGCGTCCGTCCTTCTCGGCGGCGCGGATTCCACGCTGGCGGCGTCCTGGGGGGCGCTGGTGTCGCCGGCGGATACGCCCATGCATGCCATCGTCTGGGAGCTGCGCGTACCGCGCGCCGTGGCGGCCTACGGGGTTGGTGGCCTCCTGGCCGTCTCCGGTTGCCTCATGCAGATCCTGGTGCGCAACCCCCTGGCCGACCCCTATACGCTGGGCCTCTCCGGCGGGGCCGCCGTCGGCGCGCTGGGGGCCATGCTGGCTGGCGCCGGTGCGGTGGTCACGGCCATGGGCGCGGCCGCCGGTGCGTTGCTCGCCTGCGTGGCCGTCTTCGTGCTCGCCCACCGCGATCTGCTCGCCCGCGCCCGCGCGGCGCAGCGCGAGGATTCCACCGACCTGATCCTCATCGGCGTGATGCTCGCCTCGGGCTTCGGTGCCATCGTGAGCATGATGCTGGTCCTCGCGCCCGACAAGAACTTGCGCGGCATGTTGTTCTGGATGATGGGCGACCTGAGCGGCGTCGCGAACTGGCTGCTGCCGGTTGCGCTGCTCCTGGCCTGTGTCCTTTTCATCGTTCCGCTCGGCCGCCAGCTCAACCTGCTGATGCGCGGCGAGGAATCGGCCAGCGCCCTGGGCGTGCGCCCGAACGTGGTGAAGTCGGCGATCTTCGTCGTCGCCTCGCTCGCGACCGCCGTGGCGGTGACCACCGCGGGCACGGTCGGCTTCGTGGGCCTCGTGGTGCCGCATGCACTGCGGCGCATCATCGGCAACGACCAGCGCGTGTTGCTGCCGGCCTGCGCGATCGGTGGCGGCATCGTGGTCGTGATTGCCGACACGGTGTCGCGCGTCGTCGCCGACCCGATCCAGTTACCGGTGGGTGCGGTCATGGCGATCATCGGCGTGCCGACCTTCATGTTCCTGCTGGTGCGGCGCCGATGAGCCTGGAACTCGCCGCCGAATCGCTGGCCCTCTCGATGCGCGGCCGCACGCTGGTCGAAGCCCTCGACATGCGCGTGGCGCCGGGCGAGGTCTGGTGCGTGCTCGGTCCCAACGGCGCCGGCAAGTCCACGCTGTTGCGGACCCTGGCCGGACTGAGGGCCGCGGACGGTGGCCGCGTGCTGCTCGGTGACCGCGACATCGCCGCTTACCGCCCGATCGACCTCGCCCGCCGCCGCGGATTCCTTCCGCAGACGATCGTGGACGCCTTCAGCCTCACGGTGATGGAAGCGGTCATGGCGGCGCGCCATCCGCGGTTGCCCTTCTGGGCCTGGGGCGAGCGGGATACCGGCGCCGCCGAACAGGCCTTGCACACCTTCGAACTGGAAGCGATGGCCGATCGCGACGTCACCACGCTTTCCGGCGGCGAACGGCAGCGTGTGAACATCGCCGCGCTGTTCACCCAGGACGTAGATGTGCTGCTGCTGGACGAGCCGCTGTCGTCGCTGGACCTGCATCACCAGATGAAGACACTGCACGAGCTGATGCGTGCCGCGTCCACGCAGGGCAAGTCGGTGGTCTATACCGTGCACGACATCAACCTGGCCTTCCAGCATGCGACGCATGCGGTGCTGCTCGACGGCAGGGGCCATGCCCTGGCGGGGCTGAAGGACGATGTCGTGACCAGCGAGCACCTCAGTGCCGCCTTCCACCATCCCATCCAGGGCGTGACGCTCGGCGGCGAGCCGTTCTTCCGCGCCGGACGCCTGCACGGAACGCCGCCATGATCCGCCGCCTCGCCTGCCTGTGCCTGCTGGTCTCGACCTCGGCCATGGCCTCGGTGAGCGTGGTCGACGATGCCGGACGCACCGTCACGCTTCCCGCTCCGGCCCATCGCATCGTGAGCCTGGCGCCGAACGTGACCGACGCCCTGTTCGCCGCGGGCGCGGGAGCTTATGTGGTGGGAACCTCGCGCTTCACGGACTACCCCGCGGAAGCGAGGAAGGTACCGGTCGTGGGCGATGCGACCATGATCGACCTCGAACGCATCGTCGGCCTGAAGCCGGACATCGTCGTCGTATGGAAGAGCGGCAACGCAGCCGCACAGGTCGACAAGCTGGTTCGTCTGGGCCTGCCGGTGTTCTATGCGGAAACGACCCGCCTGGCGGACGTCGCTTCGGCCGTGCGCCGGTTCGGCAGGCTCGCCGGTACCAGCGAGGTGGCCGAACGGAATGCGCGTGCGTTCCAGGCGAGCGTCGAACAGCTGCGTTCGACCTACGCAGGGAAACGGCGCCTGAAAGTGTTCTTCCAGATCTGGGACCGGCCCCTGATGACGATCGGCCGTGAACAGATCATCGACGATGCGCTCGATCTCTGCGGCGGCGACAACATTTTCGCCGACCTCGCGCAGGCCGCTCCCGCCGTGAGCCGCGAAGCGGTGCTTGCACGCGATCCCGACGTCATCATGAGCGGCGGCGGGACCGGCGAGTCGCTCGAAAGCTGGAAACAGGCCGGTTTCCTCGCAGCGGTGAAAAACGGCAATGTGCTCTCCATCGATGCCCCGACCCTGGCCCTGCCCTCGCCGTCGATCCTGCCGGGTGTCATCACCCTGTGCCGCGCTCTGGACGGGGCGCGCAAGCGGGCCGCTCCATGAGCAGCGGGAACCGTTGCGCTCTTCGTCACATCGGCCTTCGCTAAACTCCGGTCCTCTTCACAGGATCGCAGCAGATGACCGCCCACCCCGGTGCCCCGCTGGACCAGAACCACCTCCAATGGCTCGAGCGAGGCGGCGAGACGGGCGCGCTGATCCGCGCCTTCGACTGGACCGCGACCGGTCTCGGACCGATCGAGACCTGGCCGCAGAGCCTGCGTACCGTCACCGGCATGCTGCTGCTTTCCCCCGTGCCCATCGTGCTGCTGTGGGGTGAGAAGGGCATCATGATCTACAACGACGCCTATTCCGTCTTTGCCGGCAGCCGTCACCCTGCCCTGCTCGGGTCGGAGGTTCGCAAGGGGTGGGCCGAGGTCGCCGACTTCAACGACAACGTGATGCGCGTGGGCCTGGCCGGCGGCACTCTGGCGTACAAGGACCAGGAGCTGACCCTCATACGGCACGGCAGGCCGGAGCCTGTGTGGATGGATCTGGATTATTCGCCCGTTCTGGACGAAAGCGGCAAGCCCGGTGGCGTGATCGCCATCGTGGTGGAGACCACCGAGCGCGTGCTCGCCGAAGCCGCGATACGTGAAAGCGAGCGTCGCTTCCGTGAAAAACTGGAAGCGAAGATGGCCGAGCGTACCGAAGCCCTGCGCCGCAGCGAGGAAAACATACGCAAGGCCGAGCTCGCGTTGATGCAGGCCCAGAAAATGGAGGCGCTGGGCAATCTCACCGGCGGTATCGCGCACGACTTCAACAACCTCCTCATGGCCGTGCACGGCAGCCTGGAAATGCTGCGCGAGCGGATGCCGCAGGATCCCCCGCTGCTTCGCCTGCTCGACAACGCGATGGCGGGCGCGCAACGCGGCAGCACCCTTACCCGGCGCATGCTCGCCTATGCCCGCCGGCAGGAACTGAAAACCGAGTGCGTCGACCTGCGCCACCTGGTCGAGGGCATGCACGAACTGATGCAGCGGACGATGGGCGGCACCGTCGTGGTGGAGACACGTTTCGCGCCGGAACTTCCTCCCGTGGAGGCGGATGCCAACCAGCTGGAAGCCGCCCTGCTCAATCTTGCCGTGAACGCGCGCGATGCGATGGACGGCGCGGGCACCATCGTCATCGCAACCGACGAACGCTGGGTAGAGGGCGCGGAAGGCGCGCTGCAACCGGGCCATTATGTCCGCCTGTCGTTATCGGATACGGGTGCCGGCATGGACGAGACCACGCTGGAACGTGCGACGGAGCCTTTCTTCACCACCAAGGGGGTGGGCAAGGGCACGGGCCTCGGCCTTTCGATGGTGCACGGTCTCGCCGAACAACTGGGTGGCGCATTGATCCTGCACAGCCGCAAGGATGAAGGCACCACGGCAGAGATATGGCTTCCCGCCGCCGCGCGCAGCAATCCGGCTGTGCCTTCGTCCACGCCCCCACCGGCCACCGGTCGCGTGCCGTCCACGCGTTCGCTGCGGATTCTCACCGTCGACGACGACGAACTCGTACGCGCCACCACGGTGGAGATGCTGGAAGACCTGGGCTACGCCGTCATCGCCGCACGTTCCGGCCCGGAAGCGCTGCGCCTTATCGACGGTGCCGGCGTGGACCTCGTCATCACCGACCACGCCATGCCGCAGATGACCGGCGCGCAACTCGCAACCCATCTGCGCGAGCGCTATCCGGGCCTCCCCGTCGTTCTCGCGACCGGCTACGCCGATCTGCCGGCAGGACTGCAGCTCGACCTGCCACGCCTCGCCAAGCCGTATTCGCAGGATGCGCTGGCGCGGATGGTGGCACAGGTGATGCCGTCATGAGCCTGGCCCCTGCTGGATAGCGCCGGCGGGTCGTCTCGGAGACACGCTGACTCGCTCCGGCGCCGCTGTAGTACCATCCACGCACTTCACCCCGCTCGAGGTATTCGTTCCATGCGCCAGTAATGCCTGCGCCCGACCACCGGGCGAACGTCGATCTTCTCCGTCACGGAGAAGCGCATGGCATTGCGGGAAACACGCATGACGAAGACCTTTCTGACGCTCGATCGCGTCACCTGTGTCCTGCCGGGCGGCAGGCTCCTCTTTTCCGATCTCAGCGAGTCCTTCGACGGACGCCGTACGGGACTCGTAGGGCGTAACGGCGCAGGCAAGAGCGTACTGGCACGCATCCTTGCCGGCCGGTACGAACCGACGCATGGACGCTGCACCCGCAACGATGCCGTGTACTACCTCGCGCAGCGCGCCGCGGACGACGGCGAGATGACCGTCGCGGAGCTTGCCGGTGTCGGTGAGGCCATGTCCGCACTGTCACGCATCGAGTCCGGAAGCAGCGAACAGCGCGACTTCGACGCCGTGGGCGACCGCTGGGACATTCGCCAGCGCCTGCGCGACCTGCTGGATGCCGAAGGGCTGGCGCATGTCGATGAAGCCGGCCGCGCACGCATGCTGAGCGGCGGTGAGGCGATGCGCGTGGCCTTGCTCGGTGCGCGCCTGCACGATGCCGGCTACCTCATCCTCGACGAACCCAGCAACCACCTGGACGGCGAAGGGCGGAGAGACCTCCGGCGCTGGCTGCGCGAGTGGACCGGGGGTTTGCTCGTCATCAGCCACGATCGCGAGTTGCTGTCCGATGTGGAACGCATCGTTGAACTGTCGCCGCTCGGTTTACGCAGCTATGGCGGGGACTATGCCTTCTACGCCGAGGCGCGCCGCGAGGAACGCGAGGCGGCGCAGCGCGCGCTCGACGCGAGTCGGGTGGAACGGAAACGCGGCGAGAAGGCACTGCGCGAACAGCAGGAGCACCAGGAGCGCCGCCAGGCACGCGGCCAGCGCGAGGCGGGCGAAGCCAACCTGCCGCGGATCATGCTCGGCGGCCGGAAGAGTCGCAGCGAGTCGACGGCCGGAAGACTGGGGCGCCAGCGGGATGCCGCACGCGAATCGCTGACGGGAAAGGTGGCCGAAGCTGCCAGGCACGTGGACAACGAGCCGATGCCCGCGGTGCTGACACCGCAGACGACCGGTGTGACGGGACGACGGGTTGCCGTCCTCGAGGGCGTGCTGCTTCCGCACGTCCGCGGCGCGGCGCGAACCGTCGATCTCATCCTCCGGGGAGGGCAGCGCGTCGGTGTCACGGGCCCTAACGGCAGCGGCAAGTCGACCCTGCTGCAAGTGCTGGCCGGACGCATCGCACCCCGTTCCGGGCGGGTGGACCTGCCGGTACGTACGGCGTGGCTGGATCAACGCCTCGCCACGCTAGACCCTTCGCGGCCGCTGATCGGGCAGATGCAGGAATGCGCTCCCCTGGCGAGCGAGGATGCGCTGCGCCTGCGCCTCGCCCTGCTCGGCCTGGATGCAGACAAGGTAACCACGCCGGTGGAAAACCTGAGCGGCGGCGAGCGCCTCAAGGCCGCGCTTTCCCACGCACTGGCGGCCGAGCCGCCAGCGCAACTGTTGCTGCTGGACGAGCCCGGCAACCATCTCGACATCGCTTCGCTGGAAGCGGTGGAAGCCATGTTGATGCAGTACGAGGGTGCCCTCGTCGTGGTTTCGCACGACGAGACATTCCTCGATCGCATAGGCCTCACGGATCGACTCTCGCCGACGCCGGCGGGGTGGGTGATGCAGCCGTGGTGAACGGCCGCACCGTTCAGTCCTTGGGCGCCTTGTCCGCCGCCTGCGGCAAGCGATAACGCTGCTTGCCGTAAGCCCAGCTGGGCCACAGTGCATGCGCCAGGGCCACCTTCTCCAACTGCGGGTCCACCGTCTCCGGGTCCAGCTTTTCGCCGTCCACGGTGTAGCGGTACTGCGTCGCGGGCTGGTTGGGGCGCAGCACCAGCAGCGTGTCGTTGCGCAGGTAACCGTAGTTGTCGCCGTACTGCATGATCGCGCGGTCCGGATAGCGCTGGGTGAGGTCGGCGCCGAGCATCGGGTGTTCGCTGCTGATGCCGATCAACGAAAGCAGCGTGGGTGCCAGGTCGACCTGGCTCACGATGTGGTCGTCCTTCTTCACCGGCACGCCGGCGCCGAGGATCAGTGCCGGAATGTGGAAGTGACGCACCGGCACGAGGCTGGCGCCGAACACGCGGGCGTCGTGGTCGGCCACTACCAGGAACACGGTGTGGTTCCAGTACGGCGACTGCTTTGCCTTGGCGAAGAACTGGCCGATCGACCAGTCGGCGTAGCGCACCGCGTTGGCGTTGCTCGCCGGATCGCCTTCGGCCTTGATGCGCCCGGCCGGGTATTCCCACGGCGTATGGTTGGATACGGAGAAGGCCACGGTCAGCGTGGGTTTGTCGCCGTCGTCGAGCAGGCGCTGGTGCAATTCGTTGAACATGTCTTCGTCGGACGCGCCCCAGGAACCGACGAACGCCGGCTTGGTCTTGAAGGTGGCGCGGTCCACCACTTCATTGAAGCCGTTGCCGAAGAAGAACGAGCGCATGTTGTCGAAGTGCGCCTCGCCGCCGTAGAGGAAGCGCGTGTGGTAACCGAAGGTATCCAGCAACGCACCGAGCGTGAAGAAATCGCGCTGGCTGCGCGGAAGTTTCAGCACGGCCTCGGCGGGCGTGGGCAGGAAACCGGTCGTCACGGCTTCCAGGCCGCGCGCGCTGCGCGTGCCGGTGGCATAGGTACGGGTGAGCCACCAGCCCTCGTTCGACAGCTTGTCCAGCTCGGGGGTATAGCCGGCGCCGCCGAGGCTGCCGACGAACTGCGCGCCGAGGCTTTCTTCCAGGATGATGACGAGGTTGAGCGGCTTGTCGCCCTGTTGCGTGGCCTGCTGGCGGTGCAGGCTCGGGTAGTGCGGATCCAGCGGCGCGCCGTCGAATCCGGCGGCGCTGCGCACGATGGATTGCATCTCTTCCTCGGGCATCTTCCCGTAGACGGCCGAGGCCGAGCGCTCGTTGCCCAGCGCGATGGCAGCATTGAGCACGTTGTACAGCGAGTTGAGCGGCAGAGTGTTCACCATGGCATCGTTGGTGAACGCCACCTGCGATGCATTCAGCGGGCGATGCTGCAGCGTGCCGCGGCCGGCGAGGAAGAGCACGACGAAGGCCAGCACCGTCGCCACCGGACGCATCCATCCGCGCATCGGCACGGGGTCGGGCCGGCGCGTGGGCAACAGGCGGAAACCGATCCACCCGATCAGCGCGAAAACGAGGAGCGCTCCGGCGACCACCAGCTTGTAACCGTGCCAGAGCATCGCCAGCACCTCGTTCGGGCTGGTGAGGTACTCGAAGTAGAGGCGGTTGGGACGGGTGTCGTACTCGACGATGAACTGTGGCGTCGACACCTCCAGCAGGACGAAGGCGAGCCACCAGAAACGGAGCCACCACGCGGCGATTCGCGTGGGCCACGCCCGGTGGCCCAGCCAGGGCGAGAGTAGCGCCGGCCATGCGACGATCATGGCGATCAGCGACAGGTCGATGCGCCAGCCGCCCAGCAGGATGGGCCACAATCCGCCGGCATCGTGCACGCGGGACCATTGCCACAGCGACAGGCCAAGGCGCGACAGGGTCAGGAACACGAGGGCGGCGACGATGAAACGCCAGGTAAGCTTGCGCACGGTGGTCGGTCCGGATCACGTTACAGGGCCATGACTTTACACTGAGCGCCCTTTCGACAACTTACGACGGCCTTTCGGCCGCCGCGCGAGGAACCACGATGTTCAGACTGGCCGAGGCCAAGCCGATCGCCACCGGGCACGTCCGCGAGGTGTACCAGCACCCGGACGATGCCGACCTGCTGATCAAGGTGATCGCCAGCGATTCCATCGAGGAACGCTGGAATAAGGCGCCGTGGTACCGCCGCATGGCGCGCAGCGGGCCGTATAAGGATTTCGTCCGCGAATTCCGCGAGTACGTCACCGGGATCTACGTGGGCGGGTATGCCACGTCCCCGGTCGCCCGTGTCGTCGGCCTGGAGATGACCGACATCGGCCTCGGCCAGATCGTGGAGAAGGTGCGCGCCCCGGACGGGCGGCTGGCACCCACGCTGCACGACTGGGTGAAGGCCGAGGGCTTCACCGCGAAGACGCAGGCGGAGCTGGAGGCGTTCTACGCGCGGCTGCTCTCGCACAACACCATCGCCGCCGACCTGCACGCGTGGAACGTGGTGTACGGCGAGGACTCCCGCGGCGGGCCGCGCCTCATCATGATCGACGGCTTCGGCGAGAAGAACATCATCCCGCACTGCTCGATGAGCCGCGCGCACAACGCGTCGCGGACGAAGAAGAAGTACGAGCGGATGCTGCGCCGGACGAAGGCAGAAGCCCCAGCGCACCTGTAGGAGCGCGCCTGCGCGCGACATCTTTTCGCGTCAGTCCCCCAGCTGGCGCGCCAGCTCTAAGTCACGGCCTCAAAAGATGTCGCGCGCAGGGCGCGCTCCTACCGTTCGGGTGCGCTGGGTTTGCAGCCGGGTTTCGACGCCTCCGCCGGCAGCAGTGCGAAGCGGGTGCGGTTCGCCACGCCGAGCCGCACGACCTTGCCGTCCACGATGCACTCGTCGAAGGCCTCCTCGTTGATGAGGAGCCAGCGATGCGCGGGATCCGCCTGCTGCCAGGCACGGGCATCGCGCAGCTGGGCGGCCGAGTCGCGGGCGAAGCCGAACTCGGTCACCGGCCGGCGCGCCTGGTACATCAGCTCCTCGCGCCAGACCACGAGGCCGAGCTGGCCGTCCTTACCGATCGCGGCGTCGGCCTTCTCCATGAGCTGCCGCGTCGACTGGTTGGCATCCAGCAGCGGATAGGTGCCTACCGGCCAGATGATCCAGGCCAGCGCCATGCCGCCCAGCAGGGCGGCAACGCCGCGGCGTGGACGGAAGACCAGCACCGCAACGAGGAAACCGATGCCGACGGCGATCACGCACCACCACAGCGGCTGCCCATGGCCGGCCATTTCGTAACCTTCGGCGATACGCTGCGCCGCCTTCGGCGCCTTGGCCAGGGCCCAGATTCCCGCGCCGCAGAACACGACGGCACAGGCCACCGCGATCCAGAAGGTGACCCTGGGGAGCCAGCGCGTCTTCAGGAGATCCGCGACCGCGGGCGCCATGGCCAGCGCCAGCATGGGGAGGGCGGGCAGGATGTAGATGGCGCGCTTGCCGCTGGGGATCGAAAAGAACAGCAGCACCAGCGCGCACCACATCAACGGCATCCCGATCCTCGGGTCGCGCAGGCGCAGCGCCTCGCGCCAGCCCGGCACGACAAAGGGAATGAGCAGCCAGGTGGGGATCCACAGGCGCAGGATTACCAGCAGGAAGAACCAGGGCTGTTCCTCGTGCTGCCACGAATTGGCGTAGCGCTCGGCGGTCTGCCGGAACAGGATGTCCTGCACGTAGGCTAGGTACTCGGGGGTGCGCAGCCCGTACGCCGTCGCCAGCATGGGCACCAGCCAGAGCGCGATGGCGAGCAGGAAAGCCAGCGCGCCGCCGGCCCACCGCCAGCCGTCGCCGCGCGTGAGGGCGATGCCCGGCCAGGCCCGGACGCGCATCAGGACGTAAGGCAACAGCATAAGCAGGGCGATCACGCCCACGCCCTTGGTGATGACGCCGAGGCCCGCGGCGAAACAGCCCAGCCAGTACATGCGCCAGTCCGGGCCACGCAGGCAATGGAGCAGGATGCCGGTGTTGGCCAGCGTGATCCAGAAGAGGTTGAGCGGGTCGATCTGGGCGTGCTTGATCACGTCGACGAACTGCATCGTCGCGAGGACCAGGGTGGCGGCGACCAGTCCCACCCGGGCGTTCCACAGACGGCGGCCGAGGTGCCAGACGAGGGCGAGCGTGCCCAGGCCGGAAAATAGCGAGGTGAGCAGAAACGCACCGCGCCAGCCGCCGGTGATCCACATCCAGAACGCTTCCGTCCACATCAGCATGGGCGGCTTGTCCGAATACAGTTCCATGCCCCGGTGCGGGAACAGCCACTGGCCGGACTCGAGCATCTGCCGGGCGACCAGGGCGAAGCGCGGTTCGTCGGGCGGCCAGGGATCGCGCAGGCCGATGCCCGCCCCCAGCACCGCCAGGGCTATCAGGATGAACCAGGCGAATTCGCGGCGCTGGGATCGGTCGTCGGTCGAAAGCATGCGGTGGGTCTGGCTTGGGAGTCGGTGGATCGTAGCGGAGAGGGGCCCCACCTACCCTACCCTTTCCTTAGGGACGGTCTTGCCCCGTCGCGGCACGAGGCCATTTCAATTTTCCGGAGCTGGCACGTCTAGGGGTTTCGCCGGTGCGGAAATCGGCGCTCGTCCCTGCCCGTACGGGCGTCGATTTCCCACCGTGCGATCCTATGACAGCCCCCCAATGAATGCAGTCAGGCAACCCATGGATCCATCGGAGACGAGTGCCTCCCCCGGTGGCGCGCGGGCGGCCCAGGTGGTCAGCCTGTTCCGCGAACACAATGCGGCCCTCGTGGCTTTCCTCCGTGCGCGGCTGAATTCTCTGGCCGATGCGCAGGAGGTGGCGCAGGAGGTTTATCTCAAGCTGCTCTCGCTCGACCAGGACACGCGGATCGACTCGCCCCGGGCCTTCCTGTTCCGCGCGGCCTCCAACCTGGCCGTGGACCGCCTGCGCATGCGCAACGTCCGCGCCGCCGCGCCCGCGGACCCGGACGAGGACGGCTGGCACGTCACCCCGATCCCCGAGCAGCACGCGTCGGCGCACGAACAGTGGCGCGACCTGCGCCAGGCCCTGGACGAACTGCCGGCGAAGACGAGCCGCGCGTTCGTCATGCACGTGATCGACGGCCGCGACTTCGCGGCCATCGCACGTGAGATGAACCTCAGCGAGCGCATGGTGCGCTACCACGTCGGCAACGCGCTCGCGCACTGCCGTCAACGCCGCGACCGCGCGGAGAGCCCCCGATGACTACCACCACGTTTCCGTTCGAACGGCAGATCGAGCACACCGCCGCCGACTGGTGGGCGCGCCTGCGTGACCCCGCACTGCCCGAGACGGCCCTCCTCCAATGGAGCGAATGGCTCGAGGCCGACCCGCGCCATGCCGACGCCTTCGAGCGTGCCTCCGCCCTGGCCGAGGCCGCCGCGGCGATGGATGCCGCCAGCCGCCGCGAGTTGGTGGACCGCTTCGCTCCGTCCCGCCGCCGGCCGCGCCGTGCGCCGCCCCGCTTCGCTCTCGCGCTTGCCGCCGGCGTGGCCCTGGTCGCCCTCGGTGCCGAGCTCTTCCTGCTCCTGCGCCCGGGCGCTGCAGGCGCCCCGCGTCAGTACGTCAGCGAGCGGGCGGGCCATCGCGACATCGATCTCCCGGACGGATCCAGCATCGAGCTGGGCGGCGCCACCTCGGTCACGGCGCGCTACGGCCGCGACGAGCGCGCCATCGACCTGGAAGCGGGCGAGGCCTTCTTCCGCGTGGCCCATGCGCCCCGGCCCTTCGTCGTGAACGCGGGCCCGCTGCGGATCCGCGATCTCGGCACGGCGTTCAATGTCCGCCGCACCGGCGACCGGGTCACGGTGGCGGTCACCGAGGGCCGGGTACGGGTTTCTCCCATGACGGCACAGGGCGACGCGGCCACTGTCGAGCTGGGCGCGGGACGCGAAGTCTCGTTCGATCCCGAGACGCAGGCGATGCGCATCCTCGACGTCGATCCGGCCACGGCCACGGCCTGGCGCGGCCATCGCCTGGAGTTCGTCAACGAGCCGCTGGCGTCGGTGGTGGAAAACGTGAACCGCTACAGCGCCCGGCCGATCCACCTCATAGATCCATCGCTGGGCCGGATGACGTTTACCGGTACCGTCCAGGTCGATACCATCGACAGCTGGGTAGCCGCCCTGCCCCGGGTGTTCCCGGTGCGCGTCGTCACCTATCCCGACCGTCTGGAGCTCGCACTGCAGACGACCGCGGCGCGGGGTGCCCGACCGCGCTGAACGAAAAACCAGACTGGGGCCGCAGGTCTTGCAGTACATGCTTCGCGGGCGTCGGCGCGTACTCACCGGCGCGCTCGCGCTGGCCCTCGTGGTCCATGCGGCCGCGGCCGCCGAAGCACCCGGCGACGGCAGCCCGGGTCCGATACCGTTCTCCATCGCGCCGCAGCCCCTGGCCACGGCCCTGCTGGCCTGGGGCAAGCAGGCGAACGTGCAGGTGCTCACGGCTTCCGGATCCATCGCCAACTGGCGCTCCGGCGGCGCGCACGGCGTCCTGACACCGGATGCGGCGCTCGACGAACTGCTCGAGGGCACCGATCTCGAGCGCGAGTCGTACGACCGGCGCACCGTCGTGGTCCGGCAGAAGCAACAGCCCGGCAATGCTACGGTCGCGCCGATCGATCCGGACGTTGCGTTCGATCCGGCCACGGTCGTGCCCATGGCCACGGTGGACGTACAGGGACTGGTCTCCGACGCCGGCTTCAAGGCCGACACCACGCGTACCGTCACCCGTGGCGAGGCACGCCTGACCGACGTGCCGCAATCGGTGACCGTGGTGACCCACGACGTCATCGAATCGCAGCAGGCCGTCGACATCGGCGACGTGGCCCGTTATGTCGCAGGCGTGCAGTACGTGGACGGTTACGGGGGCTCGCCCCTGTTCCTCATCCGCGGTTTCGACGCGGGGCATGGACTGACCGACGGCATGCCCAACGGCATCGCGCGCAGCGAAGACCTTCCGCCGCTGATCGGCATCGAGCGCGTGGAAGTCCTGCGCGGACCGGAGGCGATCCTCGGCGACGCGTCGCAGAACAACAATTTCGGCGGCTCCATCAACGTGGTGATGAAACGCCCGCAGGCGCAGCCGGTGCGCACCCTCACCTATTCGCTGGGCGAATACGATGGCGCGCGACTCGGCGTCGATTTCGCGGGGGCGGCGTCGAAGGACGGCGCGCTGACCTACCGCCTCGTCGCCGCCGGGCAGCGTGGCGAGAAGACGCCGCAAGGCCACGGCGGGGGCCGCGGCGCCTACCTCGCACCGTCGCTGGCCTGGCAAGGCAGCGACACCCGCGTCATGGGCGGCCTCGAATACGTGGATAACCGCGTGCCCGGCCCGGACCACACCGTGCTGCTCGGACCCAGCCTGGCGACGGCGACGCTCGCCGCAAGGTCGGGCGACGACCCCGCGGATATCTCGCGCTTCCGCACGACGCGTGCCGTCTTCGAGGTGGATCACGGGTTCGACAGCGACTGGACCTTGCACAGCCAGGGGCAATACGTGCGCCAGCGCAGCGACGGGCGCAGCCTTTCCTATCTCTCCACCGGGTTCGCGGGGACGCTGGACGCTGTCGCGCGCAGCTTCCGCTACTCGGGAACCTACTGGACCTGGCAGAACGACCTCAGCACGAGCTTTCGCCACGGCGACGTGACCCACAACGTGCTGCTGGGCTTCGATCTCGCACGCACGCACGCCGGCGACGATGGCGGCGGAAGCATCGAGGAGGGCGATCCGGTGGACTCGCGCGGCCGTGATGCCGTCATCGTCACGCGACCTCTTGCCTACGACCTGCGCAGCACCGCCGATTTCTCGGAGAAGTTCGGTGCTTTCGTCGCCCCGGTCAGCACGACCGTGCAAAACCTGGGTGGCTCATGGCAAACCAATGCCGGGCTCTACCTGCAGGACCAGATCGCGATCGGCGAGCGCTGGAACGTGCTGGCCGCGGTGCGCCGCACCCGCTACCGGCTGGACACCCAGTGGCAGGACGGTTCGCCGCGACGAGTGCACGAATCGCGCTGGATCCCGAAGCTCGGCGTGGTTTACAAGGCCACGCCGGACGTTTCCCTCTACGCGGACATGTCGACCGGTTTCCAGCCCGATCCGCTGCTCGGCAAGGATGGCCAGCCGTTGCCTGTCGCCACCTCGCGGCAGGTGGAAGTGGGCGGGAAGTTCGATCTGTTCGACCAGCGCGCACGGCTCACGGCCGCGCTGTATCGCATCCGGGTCGACCACAGCGTGGACCTGGTGTCGCCGGAGCCGCCGTTCTTCGCGACGCCGGGCCCGGGCCAGACGAACCGTGGCCTCGAAGTCGAATTCGCCGGCCAGGTCGCGCCCGGGCTGGACGTGCTGGCGAGCCTCACCGAGGCGCGCATCGAGAACCACGACGACACCCGTCCCACCGGCGCGCCGAAGCACCAGGCGGCCCTCTGGGCAAGCTATCGTTTCGGCGAGGGCGCGGTGAAACCCTGGGGCGTCGCCGCCGGCGTGCTCGCCCGCAGCCGCAGCCTGGGGCGCACCAGCGCCGACGGCCAGTACTTCGGCATCCCCGGCCAGGCCAGCGTCGAAACGAACGTCTCCCGTTACGGCGAAAACTGGCGCGTGACACTGGGCGTGAAGAACCTCTTCGCGCGCACGCTGTACGCGGTGAACTTCGACGAGACCTTCGTGCCGCTCCGGCAAGGCCGCGTCGTCCTGCTCACGGGCGTTTACGACTTTTAGGTCTTGCCGAACGTCTTCAGGGCGACTTCGCAGGCCTCGCTGCGAAAAGCGTCCCGTTCGGCGCGGCCGCTGGGCGAGGCGGCCAGGGGAATCTCGTAGCAGCCGTCGCTTCCCGGCACACCGCCATGACGGCGCCAGAAACGATCGTAGGCAGCGGCGGTGACGCCGGCCCGGCGGTCAAGCGGGTGCGCTGCATGACCGACGCCGCGCAGGCGTTCGATCCCGTAGTGGCTGGCCAGGGCGCGTACCACCGACAACAGCAGGTCGCGCGGACGCAGCCCGCCCGTCGCCCGGGTGAAACGCGCGATGGCGCCGCGGCCGAGATAGGCCCAGGAGCCGCGCACGGCGCCCACGAGCAGGCCATCGTCGCCGCCGAAAGTGATCGTGCAGGACGAGATCACTTCCTTGTCTGCATTCAACAGGTAAAGCCCCAGTTCGCCGGTGCACTCGTGCTCCGGGGCCCGCGCATGCAGGTAGGCCACCTCGCCGTCGCCAAGCGGCAGGGTGGCCAGCCGCACGTCGTGGCCCTTCAGCAGGCGGCTGCTGATCCGCTCCGGGAACTTCCGGGCCACGAAGCGGTAATGCGCCTCAATGAGCCGTGCCCGCCCGGCCATGTCGAACGACCGCGAGATGTAGTGCGACTGCCAGCGCTCGTACACCCGCGGATTGGACTCGGCCGCCGCCCGCATCGCCCGCGACGCGCCGACCAGGCGCAGCCACTGGGCCTGGCGGCGGAAGGCCGTGAGGGTTCGCAGCAGATAGGCCCAGCGCCGCTCGGGCATCGGCAGCGTGCGGCGCAGGGCGGCGCGCCGGCGGGCGTGGTCGAGAATCAGGGCCAGTGGGCCGCGTTCCTGGCGCTGGGGTACCCAGCTGAGGGGGGCGTCCTCGAAGGGAGCGCTTTGGGGATACCGTGGCTGCATGTCTTAAAGACGTCCCAGCCCCCCGAAATTGAAATCGTGTAGGAGCGCGCCTTGCGCGCGACATCTTTTGGGGCCGTGAGCAACAGGGCCTGTTGCTCTTCGCGAAAACATGTCGCGCGCAAGGCGCGCTCCTACGCAGAGCCTTTGCGCTTGCGGCGTTCGTCGCGCCAGACGATCCAGGCGCCGAGCAGGGTGAGGAAGGCCAGGGCGTACCAGGTGATGGCGTACATCAGGTGGTTGTCGGGGAAGGCGATGACCGTGAGGCCGCCTATCGGGCCGTCGTTGCCCTCGCCACGGCCGGGCGAGGATGCCGCGTCGGCGTCCACGAAATACGGGGCCACCCTGTCCAGGCCTTTCGCCGTGGCGATCGCGGCCACGTCGCGGGAATACCAGCGGTCGTTCGCCGGTTCGTTCTTCTGCAGGAAGGCGCCCTTGGGCTCGCTGATGCGGAGCAGGCCGGAGATCGTCGTCTCGCCCGACGGGCCGGGGGTGCAGGTCGCCTTGCCCCCGCACCATGCGGGCAACACGAAACCACGGTTCACCAGCACGACGTCGCCACTGCGCAGGCGCAACGGCGTCAGCAGCCAGGAACCCATGCCGAGCTCGGTGCTGGCGCGCACGCGTACGCTCCTGTCCTGCAGGAAGGTCCCGGTGAGCTTCACGCGCCGGTACTCGTCGTTGGCCGCGCTCACCACCGGCCACTGCCCGCGTGCCGGGGCATCCACCGGCGCCGCGTGCACGCGCGCGTCGACCCTCGCGACAAGCTCGTGCTTCCACGCGCGCCGGTGCACCTGCCACGTGCCCAGCGCAAGGAATCCGGCGAACAGCACCGCGCCCAGCAAGGCCAGCGCTCCCAGAACGAAGACGCCGCGCGGTCGGCGCGGCGTCTTCATGTCGTCGCCCGTATCCACGTTCAACTCAGGGCAGGTTCTTGGCCTGTTGCTCGGTCATGTCGTGCGACATGCCCGGCATCATGTTCGAGTTCATGTGGTACATGACCCAGATGGAACCGGTGAGGGTGATCACCACCATCACGAGGGTGAAGATCAGCGCCAGCATGGTCCAGCCGCCCTCCGCCTTCGTGTTCATATGCAGGAAGTAGATCATGTGCACCACGATCTGGATCGCGGCGAAGGTGAGGATCACCACCGCCAGCGTCTGCGAGTTCGGGATGACCTTGCCCATCACCAGCCAGAACGGGATCGCCGTGAGCACCACGGCGAGGAAGAACCCCATCATGTAGCCCTTGAGGGTGCTGGGAGCGTGGCCGTCGTCGTGCTCGTGGTGATCGTGCGCGTCGTGGTGGTGGTGCGATTCGATGTGCGCGCTCACGGCAGCACTCCCATCAGGTAAACGAAGGTGAAGACACCGACCCAGACCACGTCCAGGAAGTGCCAGAACATCGACAGGCACATGATGCGGCGCTTGTTGGCCGGGGTGAGGCCGAAACGGCCCACCTGGAACAGCAGCGTGATCAGCCAGACGATGCCGAAGGTCACGTGCAGCCCGTGGGTGCCGACCAGGGTGAAGAACGAGGACAGGAACGCGCTGCGCTGCGGACCCGCGCCCTCGTGGATCATGTGCGCGAACTCGTACATCTCGATGCCGAGGAACGCGGCGCCGAACAGGCCGGTGACGATCAGCCAGGCCATCATCGTGCCACGGCGGTTCTTCTGCATCTCCAGCACGGCGAAGCCGTAGGTGATGGAAGACAGCAGCAGCATGGTCGTGTTGACCGCCACCAGGGGCAGGTCGAACAGGTCCGCGCCGGACGGACCGCCCGCGTAGCTCCGCCCCAGCACGCCGTAGGTGGCGAACAGGCAGGCGAAGATGAGGCAGTCGCTCATCAGGTAGATCCAGAACCCGAGCAAGGTGCCGTTGGCCGGGTGATGGTCCTTGGACATCCAGAACTCGATGTCCTTTTCCGCGATCGCGGCGGAAGGCGTGGCGTGCATATCAGACATGGGCGGCAAGCTCTTCCGTGCGGGCGGCCTCGGTCCGGGCCACGACGTCGGCGGGGATGTGGTAGTCGCGCTTGTAATTGAAGGTATGGCCGATCGCGGTCACGAGCAGCGCCACGAAGGCGAGACCGGCAACGAGGAACATGTGCCAGATCATCGCGAAGCCGAATACGAAGGCGAAGCCGGCGAGGATGATGCCCGCGCCCGTGTTCTTCGGCATGTGGATCGGCAGGTAGCCCTCGAGGCGGCGGCCGGCGTTGCGCTCCTTCATGTCCCACCAGGCGTCGGTGTCGTGGACGACCGGAGTGAACGCGAAGTTGTATTCCGGCGGCGGCGACGAGGTGGACCACTCCAGTGTGCGCCCGTGCCACGGGTCGCCGGTGACGTCGCGCAGTTCGTCGCGGCGCTTGTAGCTGACCCACAGCTGGACGAGGAACGCGCCGATGCCGAGGGCGATGAGGAAGGCGCCGAACGCGGCGATCTGGAACCAGATCTGCAGCGAGGGATCCTCGAAGTGGTTCATGCGGCGGGTAACGCCCATGAAGCCCAGCACGTACAGCGGCATGAAGGCCACCCAGAAGCCCACCAGCCAGAACCAGAAGGACAACTTGCCCCAGAATGGATCGAGCCGGTAACCGAACGCCTTCGGGAACCAGTAGTTGATGCCGGCGAACAAGCCGAAGATGACGCCGCCGATGATCACGTTATGGAAGTGCGCGATCAGGAACAGGCTGTTGTGCAGCAGGAAGTCGGCCGGCGGCACCGCGAGCATGACGCCGGTCATGCCGCCGATCACGAAGGTGACCATGAAGCCGACCGTCCACAGCATGGGCACGTCGAACTTGATCCGGCCGCGGTACATGGTGAACAGCCAGTTGAAGATCTTCGCGCCCGTGGGGATCGAGATGATCATCGTGGTGATGCCGAAGAACGAGTTGACGCTCGCTCCCGAACCCATGGTGAAGAAGTGGTGCAGCCACACCAGGTACGACAGCACCGTGATCACGACCGTGGCGTAGACCATCGAGGCGTAACCGAACAGGCGCTTGCGGCTGAAGGTGGAGGTGACCTCCGAGAACACGCCGAATACCGGCAGCACCAGGATGTAGACCTCGGGATGGCCCCAGATCCAGATCAGGTTCACGTACATCATGGCGTTGCCGCCGAAGTCGTTCGTGAAGAAGTTGGTGCCGACGTAGCGATCGAGCGACAGCAGCACCAGCACCGCCGTCAGCACCGGGAAGGCGGCGACGATCAGCACGTTGGTGCACAGCGAGGTCCAGGTGAAGATCGGCATCTTCATCATCGACATGCCCGGCGCGCGCATCTTCACGATGGTCGCGATCAGGTTGATGCCCGACAGCGTGGTTCCGACGCCGGCCACCTGTAGCGACCATATGTAGTAGTCGACGCCGACGTCCGGACTCTGCGCCAAGCCCGACAGCGGCGGATAGGCCAGCCAGCCGGTGCGCGCGAACTCGCCCACGAACAGCGAGGCCATGACCAGCATCGCGCCGGCCACCGTCATCCAGAAGCTGAAGTTGTTGAGGAAGGGGAAGGCCACGTCGCGCGCGCCGATCTGCAGCGGCACCACGTAGTTCATCAGGCCGGTGACCAGCGGCATCGCCACGAAGAAGATCATGATCACGCCGTGGGCGGTGAAGATCTGGTCGTAGTGGTGCGGCGGCAGGAAGCCCGGGTTGCCGTTGAAGGCGATGGCCTGCTGGGCGCGCATCATGATCGCGTCGGAGAAGCCGCGCAGCAGCATCACGATGCCGAGCACCATGTACATGATGCCGATCTTCTTGTGATCGATGCTGGTGAACCATTCGCTCCAGAGGTAACCCCAGAGCTTGTGCTTCGTGATCAGCGCGAGCAGCGCGACGCCGCCGATGGCGACCGCGGCGAAGGTGCCGACGAGGATCGGCTCGTGGTACGGGATCGCCTCGAGGGTGAGGCGTCCGAAGATCAGTTTAGCTAGATCTGGCATGTTCATTACCGGGCTCGGCAAGGCGTGAATTCGTTGGAGACCGGGGCGCTCAAAGCGGCCGTCCGGCAGGCGTCAGCGGCTGGCCGCCGGCACCGCTGGCGACGCACAGGGCGCCGACGTAGCGCTTGCCGGCATCGGCGAGGCCCACGCGCGCCCGCGTGGCGGCGTCGGGCGAGGTGACGTTGTAGGCACCCACCACGCCCTGCCCGCCCTGCGCGTCGAGCGCCATCATGTCGCTCATGCACATGCGGTTGGACTCGACGCAGCGGTTGAGGATGGCGTTGTACAGGCCGGGCGCCACGGTGCCGTAGTAACGCACCGGCTCCTTCTCGCTCGGCTGCTCGAGCTTCAGGTAGTCCTCGCGGCCGAGCTGGTCGCCGCTGGCCTTGGCCTTGGCCACCCAGGCGTCGAAGTCGGCGTCGGACAGGCTATGGAAGCGGAAACGCATGTCGGAGAAGCCGGCACCGCTGTAATTTGCCGAAATTCCCTCGAAATCGCCGGTCTTGTTCATCACCGCGTTGAGCTTGGTCTCCATCCCCGGCATGGCGTAGATCATGCCGGCCAGCGACGGCACGAAGAACGCGTTCATGACGGTAGAGGCGGTGATGTGGAACTCGATGGGCCGGTCCACCGGAGCGGCCATCTCGTTCACCGTGGCGATGCCCTGCTCGGGGTACAGGAACAGCCATTTCCAGTCGAGCGCGACCACCTCGACCACCAGCGGCTTGCTGTCGGCCGCCACGGCGCGGCCCTGGGCGATCTGCTCCACCGGGCGGTACGGGTCCAGCTTGTGCGTGCTGGTCCAGGTGACGGCGCCCAGGGCGATGATGATCAGCAGCGGGGCCGACCAGATCAGCAGTTCCAGTACCGTGGAATGGTTCCAGTCCGGGTCGTATTCGGCATGGGCGGCCTTGTTCGACTCGCGGTACTTCCAGGCGAAGGCCAGGATCATGAAGATGACCGGGACGATGATGATCAGCATCAGCACCACGGAAATGATGATCAGGTCGCGCTGCTGCCGGGCGATGTCGCCCGAGGGCGAGAGCAGCACGGCGTCGCAGCCCGACAAAAGCAGGGCCAGGGCGGGGATGAGCAATCCGCGCAACATCTTCATGGACTTTCGCATGATGGAGGCAACCGTGGGGACACGAAAAAATACGCCGAACGGCCTGCGGCCACCATAGGACACTTTGTCCCATGGTCCTGCAGGCCGAGTAGTGCGATCCTTCGCTATCCTGCCATCCACCTCCCCGAGCGGGCCGAAGACGATGTCGAGCATTTCACACGCCGATCACAATGCCGCCGAGGGCGCCGAACGCGACGTCCGGCGCCAGCACCAGACCAGCCACGCCGCCGTGGCTCCCGGCGAAATCGCCGTCGGCGTGGTTATCGGCCGCGCCTCGGAGTACTTCGACTTCTTCACGTACGGCATCGCGTCCGTCCTCGTGTTCCCGTCGGTGTTTTTCCCGTTCCTGAGCCAGCTGGACGGCATCCTGCTGGCCTTCACGATCTTCTCGTTCGCCTTCATCGCGCGGCCGATCGGCACGACCCTGTTCATGGCGATCCAGCGCAACTGGAGCCGCGGCACGAAGCTTACCGCCGCCCTGTTCCTGCTGGGCACGTCCACGGTGTGCATGGCCTTCCTGCCGGCCAACACCTCGCACGGCTATACGGTGATCGTGATCCTGGCGGTCCTGCGCTTCTTGCAGGGCATTGCGCTGGGCGGTTCCTGGGACGGCCTGCCCTCCCTGCTCTCGCTGAACGCGCCGAAGAACCGCCGCGGCTGGTACGCCATGCTCGGCCAGCTCGGCGCTCCCACCGGCTTCCTGATCGCCGCCTCGCTGTTCCTGTTCCTGAATACCCAGCTGGCCCGCGAAGACTTCCTGGACTGGGGCTGGCGCTATCCGTTCTTCGTGGCCTTCGCCATCAACGTGGTGGCCCTGTTCGCCCGCCTGCGCCTGGTCGTCACCGAGGAGTACACCCAGCTGCTCGAAGAAGGCCAGCTCGAGCCGATCGGCATCATCGAGATGGTCCGCGCCCAGGGCTACAACCTTTTCATCGGCGCGTTCGCGGCGCTGGCCAGCTATGCCCTGTTCCACATCGTGACGATCTTCCCGCTGTCCTGGATCTCGCTCACCCGTTCCCAGGACATCAACAACGTCCTGATCGTGCAGATCGTGGGCGCCTTCGTGGCGATCCTGGCCACCGTGGCCTCGGGCGTCATCGCCGACAAGGTGGGCCGCCGCAACACCCTGGGCAGCATGGCCGTGCTTATCGGCCTCTTCGCGATCGCCTCGCCCTGGCTGCTCGGCGGCGGCAGGCTCGCCCAGGACGCCTTCCTGGTCATCGGCTTCGGCCTGCTGGGCCTGTCCTACGGCCAGGCCTCGGGCACGGTCACGGCCAACTTCGCCAAGCGCTTCCGCTACACCGGCGCGGCCCTGACCTCCGATTTCGCCTGGCTGATCGGCGCGGCCTTCGCCCCGCTCGTGGCCCTGGGCCTGTCCCACCGCTTCGGCCTGGGCGCGGTCAGCGTATACCTGCTCTCGGGCGTGGCCTGCACCCTGCTGGCCCTGCGCATCAACCGGGCGCTCGAGACCGACAAGAACAAGGCCTGACGGTAGGAGCGCGCCTTGCGCGCGACATGTGTTGAGGCCGAGGCCCGGAGCTGGCGCGCCAGTGTGATGACTGGCGCGAAAAGATGTCGCGCACAGGGTGCGCTCCTACAAAAAATCGCCGCCCGATCTTCGGCGACAAAGTCCTGGCAGCACGGCTACCCTAACGCCATGCTCTTCGACCTCCCCGACCACGACACCCTCTACCGGGCCCTGCTGGATCGCGATCCCGCCTACGACGGCCATGTGTTCGTCGGCGTGACCAGCACCGGCGTCTTCTGCCGGCTGACCTGCCCCGCCCGCAAGCCGAAGCTGGAAAACACCCGCTTCTTCGATTCCGTGGCCGGCTGTTTCGAGGCCGGCTTCCGGCCCTGCCTCCGTTGCCGGCCACTGGACCCGGTGGGCCGGCGCGAGCCGGTGGTCTCGGCGCTCCTTCGTCACCTGGAGGAGGAGCCGGAACGGGTCTGGTCGGAGGACGACCTGGTCCGCCTCGGCTACGACCCTTCCACCGTCCGGCGCAGCTTCAAGCGCCACCTCGGCCTCACCTTCCTCGACATGGCCCGCCTGCGCCGGGCCGGCCGCGGCATGGACCGCCTGGTGGCGGGCGCGAGCGTCATCGACGCGCAGCAGGCGGCGGGTTACGAGTCCGGCAGCGGGTTCCGCGAGGCCATCGTGAAGCTGCTGGGCGACTGCCCGGCCGAACTGCGTGGCCGCGAGTGGCTCAAGGCCGACTGGATCGAGAGCCCGATCGGCAGCATGCTGGCCGTGGCCGACACGCAGGCGCTCCACCTGCTCGAATTCTTCGATCGCACGGCCCTGCCGAACGAACTGAAGCGCCTGCGCGTGGCGACGCGCTCCACGATCACGTTCGGGCGGACGCCGGTCATCGAGCGGATCGAGACGGAGCTGCGCGACTATTTCGCAGGCACCCGGCGTTCGTTCGAAACGCCGCTGGCGATGCATGGCTCGCCGTTCACCCGCGCGGTGTGGGACGAATTGATGGCGATTCCGCCCGGCACCACGCGCAGCTATTCGGAAATCGCCGCGTCGGCCGGGCGGCATACGGCCGTGCGGGCGGTAGCGAGGGCGAACGGTACGAACCAGATCGCGATCGTGATCCCGTGCCACCGCGTGATCGGTGCGGATGGGTCGCTCACGGGTTACGGCGGAGGCCTGTGGCGGAAGGATTGGCTGCTGCGGCACGAACGAAAGTTCGTTTTGTAGGAGCGCGCCTCGCGCGCGACATGTTTTGAGACCGTGACCGGGAGCTGGCGCGCAACCTTATAGACTGGCGCGAAAGTCTGTCGCGCGCAGGCGCGCTCCTACAACGGGTAGGGGCCGTCGTGGAACGTCTTGTCGTGGTAACCCTTCACGCCGATGATGCGCGCCATCTCGCTGCGGAAATCCTCCCCGCGGCGCAGGCATTCCAGCACGAAGGCGAAATCGCGTTTCGGCCGCCAGCCGAGGTCGCGGGTGGCGCGGTGGCTGTCGTACACGCGGTCCAGCGACGGCAGCAATTGCCAGCCGCGCGCGGCGTACAACGCATCGACGTCGGGAAACAGGCGGCGCACCACGGCGGTGGCATCCTGGCGCAACGCCGCCACGTCGCCACGCGAGAACGGCGTCGTCGCCGAAACGATGTAGCGGCCGAACTTCAGAGACGGCGCCCGCTCCAGCGCCGCGAGATGCGCTTCGACGATGTCCTCGATGTCCGCCCGCCGATAGAGCAGTTCGTTGGCCTGCATGTTCACGGTGTCGTACGCGGCACGGACCTGCGCGTTGTCGTCGTCCTCCGGAAAAAATCGCGACGTGCGCAGCACCAGCACCGGCAGCTTGTCCTTCCGCGCGACGAGCTCGCACATCCCCTCGGCGGCGATCTTCGTCGCGCCGTAGATGTTCTTCGGCACCGGCGCCACGTCCTCGTCGATCCACGCCGCCGGCTCGCCCGGCGCGGGCGACAACGCCGCGCCGAAGGCGCTGGTGGTGCTGGTGAAGACGAAGGCCTGCACGCCGTGCGCCACCGCGGCTTCAAGCAAGGCCACGGTGCCGCCCACGTTCGTATCGACGAAGTCGCGCTTCGAATGGGTCGCCACGTGGGGCTTGTGCAGCGTGGCGCTGTGGATCACCCGGCTGATGCCGGACATCGCGTCACGCACGAACGCTTCGTCGTGGATCGAGCCGACGACATGGGTATGCGAGGAGGGCTTGATGTCGAGGCCGCGCACGGCGTGGCCGTCGGCCTGCAGGCGGCGCACCAGCGCTTCGCCGAGGTGGCCGGCGCTGCCGGTGACGAGGACGGTCATCGCCTGTTCCTTCCGTTTACCAGATGAGATCGTCGGGCACGACGAACTGCTTGTAGTAGTCGTCGACATCGTCGTCGGACGGTGCCGGATCGCCTTCCTTGCGCCCATGGTCGAGCACGATCGTCTCGGGGGAGCGGGCGTGAATCTTGTCCGCCGGCATCCGCGGGATCAGCTCGTAGCCCTCGCCCAGGCGGGCGATGACCAGCGCGCCCGAGGCAAGCTGCGCACGCAGCGCCTCGTTGACGAAGAGGCTGGCGATCTTCTCGCCGTCCGGAAAACGGTAGGCGATGTCACCCTCGGGCTTCACCCGGGTGGTCTCGACGATCTGGCGAACCTGCGCGCGTATCTCCCGCGCGCGGGCTTCGGCGTTGCGCTCCGCCGCCAGGGCGCGATCGCGCTCGGCGCGCTCGGCCTGCAACCTGCGCGCGTCCACCTGTTCCTCGGTCGGCGGCGCGGGCGCCTTACCCTGGCGCTGCTTCGCCTGGTCGCGAACGATCTTGGCGGCCTTGTCCTTCTTGACCAGGCCGGCCTTGAGGAGCTGTTCCTGCAAGGGATTGCGCATAGGGATACTTCTTGCCCGCGAAAGCAACGATTCTAACGCGGAAGGGTTGGTTACATCGCGTTACGTGCCTAGGCTTGGAGACCTCCCCGGAGGCAGACCATGCACGCACGCCTGACCCTCGCGCTCGCCGCGCTCCTCGCCCGCCCCGCCTTCGCCGCCGACGGCCTGCCGCCGCGCGCTGCCTGGAAGGCCAGCAGTTCGTCCGAGCAGGTGCCCGCACTCGCGCCGGCCCACGCCATCGACGCCGACGAAACCACTCGCTGGGGCGGTGGTTTCAGTCCTGGGCAGTGGTTCCAGGTGGACCTGGGCAAGGTGGTCAGGATCGGCGGCGTGCGGATCCATTGGGACAGCGGCTTCGCGGCCGCGTATTCGATCCAGACCTCGCTGGACGGTAAGGATTTCCGTCCCGTCTACAGCGTGACCGATGCGCCCGGGGGAACGGAGTTCCTCGTCTTCCCCGCGACCGATGCGCGCTACATACGCCTTGCCGCGCCTGCGCGTACCGCGGACTGGGGTGTCTCCGTCTTCGAGTTCGATCCATTCGCCGCCGCCGATGCCGCGCGGCTCACCGGCCTCGACGGCAACGGCGACGGCGCCCCGCTCTGGGCCGGCGGCAGTGCCCGCGAGATCGTCGGCAAAGGGCCGCATGGCAGCCGACAGCTGGATATCGCGCTGCCCCGCGCGCTGGACGTCGCCGGTATCGAAGTGACCTGGACCGGACCGCGCGACGGCGTCACCCTGGAAGCACGCGATGCGCAGGGCCGCTGGAGCACACTGGACAGTGACCCCGGCAGCCTGGGCGACACCTCGTACCTCGCCGCGCGCAAGGCCAGCGCGACGACCGCGATGCGCCTCGTCGTAGGCATGAAGGACGGCGCGACGCCGAAGATCAAGCGCCTGCGCTTCCTTGGCCCGGAGCGCGCGATGACGCCGATGAAGCGCTACCAGATCGCTGCCTCGCGCGCGAACGCAGAGCTGTTCCCGTCGTCGCTGCACATGCAGCAGGTCTACTGGACCGCCGTCGGCGTCCCCGCCGGCCTGCAGAAATCCATCTTCGACGAGTACGGCAACATCGAGCCTTTCAAGGGCGGACCACAGGTGCAGGCGATCTGGCGCGATGCGTCCGGTCGAGCCGCCGTTTCCGACGGAACGTCGCGCACGCATGCGCTGCGCGACGGATGGAAGCCGATCCCGTCGATGGGCTGGATGGTACAGGCCGGACTCGGCATGAACAGCGAGGCGGTGGCCGTGCAGGGCAATGGCCAGCCCGTGGTGTTGCTGCGCCATCGGCTGCGCAATGAAGGAAGCACGCCCGTCGACGGCACGCTTGCCCTCGTGGTGCGGCCTATCCAGGTCAATCCGCCGTGGCAGAACGGCGGACCCTCGCCGATCCACGACATAGCCATCGTTGGCGATGCCGCACGCACGGACGTCCGCGTCGAGGGCCGCACGCTGATGTCTTCGCTGACGCCGGTGGATGCCGCAGGCGCGGCGCCGTTCGGCGCCCATGGCGAGACCGAGATCACCGCGCAGGTCGCCGCCGGCAGCGTGCCGTCGAGTCGCGAGGCGCACGACGACGACGGCCTCGCGGCCGGTGTGCTCGATTACCGCGTGCACCTCGCCCCGGGGGAGCAGCGCGACATCATTGTCGCCTTCCCCCTCGGCAATTCGCCGGCCGACGCAAAGGGCCGCCTGCCCGAGCCGCCGCCGGTCGATCGTGCGGCGCTGACCGCCGATGGCTACGAGGCCATCGCCTCGCGCGTGTCGGACGAGTGGCAAAAGCGCCTCGGCGGCGTGGGCATCTCGCTCCCCGATGCCTCGCTGGTGGACATCCTGCGCTCGCAGGCCGCCTACATGCTGGTGAACCAGACCGGCCACGCCATGCAGGCCGGTCCGCGCAATTACAACCGTTCCTTCATTCGCGACGGTGCGGCCACCGCGTCGATCCTTCTGCGCATGGGCGAAACGAAAACGGCACGCGATTACCTGGACTGGTACGCGGCGCATGCCGTGCACGAGAACGGCCTCGTGTCGCCCATCCTCAATGCGGACGGCAGCGTCAACCGCGGCTTCGGCTCCGACATCGAATACGACAGCCAGGGCGAATTCATCAACCTGGTGGCGGACGTCGCGCGCTTCGGCGGCGGGCCGGACAGCGTGAAGCACTACCTGCCCAAGGTACGCGCCGCCATGCGCTTCATGCAGGAATTGCGCGAGCGCACGATGGCGCCCGGCTATCTTTCGAACCTGCCTGCTCCGGAGCGGTTCCACGGGATCATCGCGCCGTCGATCAGCCACGAGGGCTATTCCAGCCCCACGCATAGCTACTGGGACGACTTCTGGGCGCTGAAGGGCTGGCACGATGGCGCGTGGCTCGCGGAGCAGTGGGGCGATCGCGAGCTTGCCACGTATGCGCGCGAGCAGTACGCGGCGCTGCGTACGTCGCTGCGCAAGTCCATCGAGGCGACCATGGCCTGGAAGGGAACGGAAACGCTTCCGGCGGCGGCCGATCTCGGAGACGGCGATCCCACCAGCATCTCCATCGGCATCGACCCCGCCGGCCAGATGGACGTGCTTCCGCACGAGGCGCTGGTGAAGACCTTCGACCGCTATATCGCCGACGTGCGCAAGCGCGAGAAGCCGGGCGAACTGTTCGCCTATACGCCCTACGAGATGCGCAACGTGCTCACTTACGTGCACCTCGACCGGCCGGACGATGCCGCCGAACTGCTCGCGGACGTGGTGCGCGACCGCCGTCCGCCCGAGTGGAACATGTGGGCGGAGGTGGTGCATTCGCGCCTGCGCCATCCGGGTTACCTCGGCGACATGCCGCATACCTGGATCGGTTCCGAATACGCGCGCACGATCTTCGGCATGTTGATGCGCGAGGCCGACGACGGCCTGTACCTGCTGCCCGGCGCGCCGCCCTCGTGGGTTGCCGGAAAGGGGCTTTCGATCGCGCGGCTGCCGGTGGCTTACGGCTCGCTCAACATGCGCGCGCGGCGGGAAGGCGATCGTTTCACGGTGGAACTGGACAAGGGCATTCGCGCCGGTACGCCTGTCCGGGTGTTCTGGCCCGATCGGGTGAAACCAAAGCGGGTGACGGTGGATGGCAAGGCGATCGCCGCATGGGACGCCGATGGCGTGCGGCTGGACAAACCGTTCCACACCCTCGTGGCGGACTACTGAGGCTCAGCGGATACCCAGCGAGCCGAGCTTCGCCACGAGCACGCTCGCCATGCGCCTGGCAGGGAAGCCGCGCACGTCGGCCGTGTAACGAAGCATGCCCACGGCGACGGGCGACGCATCCCCCGTCTCCTCCACGCGCCACGTGAGCACGCCATGGGTGATTCCCGTCGCATCGTCGACCGTCATGCGCAATGGCAGGATGACAAGGCGATGCGAGGCGCCCGTGGCCGACTCCTCGCCGCGCTGCGCGGCGAGAAGGTCCTTTTCGGGAAGCACGGTGCTCCGGCGCCGGCCCTCTCGGTCGGCGACCGTCACGTCCAGGGCCAGGCCGTGGCGGCGAACGAGCTCCTCCACGTCCTCCACCGTGGCTTCCACGTTCGCCGTTCGCAGGCGCTCCGCGAGCGCGCCGTCGAATCGCCTTGCATCGCGGTGCAGACGATCCGAGCCCATGCTGTGCAGGGGCACGAAGGAATAGACCTGGAGCTTCCTGACCGTCAGTTCGCCTTCGGTGTTTACGCGGCTACCCACCGATGCCACCGACGCACAGCCCGCGAGAAGCGACACGCTTGCCGCGACCGCCATCCGAACGGGGCGGCTCATCTGAAAGCGACCAGCACAGTGACCGGGCGGCTGAATTCGCCGCCACCGATAGAGGCCCGGGTGCCTCGCATCCGGACGTTGAAGACGAAGTCTTCGCCCGTGCCAACGGCGGGAAAGCCCACTGCTTTGCCAGGCGTCATGGTTTTCTTGTCCTTGTCTCCGATCTCCAAAGCCACGTTCGATGGCCCCCGGATCGAAAACCAGTCGGGACGGACCGGATCGGCATCGGCCGGTGTGCCGAAGGTGATGTCGGCAACCAGTCCAGCCGGTTCCTTGCACTCTTCGACCGTCAGGCGGAATCCCTTCCACGGGGTGGCCCGGTCGGGATTGTCGAAGTCGAGCAGATGGACCCTGCCCACGTCGACGGACTGGTTGATGCTTTCCGAGGTGATGCTGCACGAGGGCCGGACGAAGGCGAGATCGTAGATCTCCATATGACGAAACGGCGGTGTCGGACGGCCGCCCGGCTCGAACGTCCATTGCTCGGCAATCTTTTTTTCATCGACCTGCCCGTAGTGCACGGGCCCCGTCATCCGGATGATCCGGTACTCCACTTCCACGTGATTCGCACGGACGGGCCCGGGCTGGGTGAACATCAGCTGGTACCGGTGCGGAAAGTCGTGCGCCTTGCTGGATATGAGGTCGGTGAGAACCAGCTGTACGCCGAACCCCGACGGCACCCCGCCGACCGTGAGGGGCACAAGCTGCCCGACCGCCGGCACGATGTACCTCCCCTCGAAAGTGGCGATGCCGGCGTAACAGCTTGCGAGAACGCTGCCGTCGCCCCGCGCGCTTGCCCTGCGCACTTCGAAGCCTTCCGGCATGGCGTTCGACACCACGAGCTGCCTCGTCACGCCAATCTGGTATGTGGCGTCGAACGCCTTGTTGCAACCGTTCTCAGGGGCTGCCATGACGGCGCTCCACGGTCCGGCCGCACACGCGGAAAGCATCAGGAGGGCCGTGAAGCGCGTCGCGTCATGAATCTTCATCTCTACCTCTTTCCGTAAGGAGTGACGTCCACGACGGCGTCGTGGGTCGGGAAGTGTCTGTCCAGCCACAGGGTCCAGCGTGCCGCGCGGCGCATGAGGTCCGCGCGATAGCGGGCGTTTATGCCGGGCGTCCGCGAGTGGTAATTGGATGCCCGCGTCCAGACGTCGCCGCTGTCGCGGTGCAGGTGGCCGCGGATGCGCCACGCCGCGAGCATGAACGGATAGCATCCGGGTGCCGCGACGTCTTCCGCGGTGATGCCGTAGCGGCGCAATTCGCGAAGATAGGCCGTGTTGAATTGCAACGAGCCGACATCGAAGGTTCCGTTCTCGTTGCGTACCCACTGGCCCGGCGTGCCGGCTTCCTTTTCGGCCACCGCGAGCAGGATATTTGCCGGCACGTCATAAGCGAGTGCCGCGGCGAGCGAGCACGTCACCATTTCCTGACGGGCCGATGGAATGTCGGGGAGGCCGTCCATCATTGCGCGTCCTTCGGCGGCGGGTCGGCGTCCGGTTCGACCGGGATGGCAGGAACATCGTCGGCGTGAGTGTGGACAGTCCGCTTGAGCGGAGGACGCCGCTCGTCGTGCGGATCGGTAACATCGATCACATGGGCAGACGAGGCCATTGGAATGGTGCGCACACCACCCTCTTCCACCTCGGGGGGCGCGGCGTGGGAACAACTATCCATGTGAACCGTGTAATCTTCCACCCGTGCACGCGCCGCGATATTGCGCTCCACCGCCGGCAAAGCGTCTGGATCAAGGACGTGATGGGTCTCATTGCGAACGTTTCCTTGGTGGGACGCTGTTGATGCGCCGTGCAGGGCGCGAGGCTGCGATTCTGGGACTGCCGCGCGTGCGTTCGTGGTCTCGATCGCTTCGGCAGACGAGGCGAGAGAAATGGCATGTGTATCCGCCTCCATTTCCAAAGGAGCTCCGCCACGACGGCTTTCCGCGTGACGTGTGCGGTCTCCTTCCCTGACATCCGTCACCACGCGCTGCTCCGCATGCAACGGCGTCCCCTCGGAAAGGATGTGAGAGGTCTCTTCGAGAGTGTTATCCGGATGAGTCTGCGTGTGCTGTATGGAAGAGCCTGAAGCGACGGAGTCTCCGGTTTCCGTGATTGTGCTCGTGCCTGCGCCTATACCGCCGTGCCTGATCGAAGCTGGGCTCCTCCCGGCATCCTGCCGGACATGCGCGCCATGCTCATGAGGGATCGATACGTCCGCCAGGTCCGACCGGCTCGCATCCACCGCCCGGCGATGGCGAGCCTGCGCGTGGTATTCATGATCTCCACGCCGCTCGGGGACGGCTCCGCCGATACCAGACTCGGTACGCGCGGCCTCTGCCGGCGCTGGACCGCCGGTTGCGACCGGTTCGGAGATCGCATCGCCGCGTTCCTGCCGTTCGCCGCCGCGGGCAGTCGTCGGTCCAGGTGTCGCGCGAATTTCGTCCTCGCCGGTTTTTCGGTGCGACGGCCGATCGTCGTGGCTTGAAGCGGGCCCGGATGGGGCCTGCGGCTGGGTCCATGGCTCGACGACCGGTTCCATGGTCGAGCTGTCGGGCACCGCATGGGCGAACGTCTCGGACGGCACCGGGTTTTGTCTGAACACGCTGCCGCCTCCGCCAGAACGATACGGGTCCATCCTGCGCGGACTGCCGAAAGGATCGCTGCCGACGCCGACGTGGAAGGGGTCGGCGGTCCCACCGGCGCTCGTGGACGACCTTTGCACCGCGTCCATGACGGAGTCGGTCCGAACCGAACCAGCCGAGGTGCCTGAACCGCCCGGACCGCCCGGCGATCCGCCTCCCGCAGGCCCCAGGGCCGAACTTCGGGCCGTCGCGATGGCACTGCCCGCCATGCTCGCCGTTCCGGCGAAGAAACCGAGGGTGGACCCCGTGACCAGCGTATAGAGCAGCTGCGGGAGCTTCGTCGACAGGACCAGTACCAGGATCGACCCGGCCAGCATGGCACCGAGGAAGCCGAACCGCGTGGCATCGAGGGCCGAGTTCGACTCCATGATGTCCTCGAAGAAGTTGGTCGCCACCGCGGCGATGAAGCTCAACGCCAGCATCACCAACCCGAGTGCGAGCACGTGCTTGTAGAAATTGACGGCGATGCCCGACGTCCAGCGCGAGCCGCCGAAGCCGAGGAGAAAGATGCCGGCATAGCCGAGCATCCATGCCATGGCCAGTGCCAGCACGAAGTACGCCGAAACGAACGCCATGACGACGAGGATGCCGACGGCCAGTCCGGTCGCGAGCAGCCGGTCGGCCGTGTCGCCGTTGGGCGTTTCCAGGACGACCTGGTAATACACGACCAATGCCTGCCCGAGGAGGCTGCCCGCCTGCGAGCGCATGGATGTGTCGTCGGGACTGGTGCTTCCCAGCTCGAAGAACGAATTGACGATGTCCATGACGAACCCGTCCCCGCCCTGCAGGTCGCCGGCGTTGATGAGGAGCCAGTAGAAGATTCCCGTCGCGACCACGAAGCGGGTCAGCTCCATCAGCAGCTCGCCGATGTCCTGGCGCAGGATGAGCAGGCCCATCGTCCATATGAGACTGAGGGTGGCCAGCGTTATGAACAGCCTTTTCGCGGCTTCGAGGATGTGGTCCTCGCGCGATGTGGCTTCGAGGTTGCGCAGGAGCGCATCGACGAGGTCGCCGACTGGCTCGGCACCGGCGACGGTGGGAATCAGCAGCGCGAGCGCGAATGATCCGGCGAGGATGCCTCGACGTGTACGTGGTTGCATGGACGGCTTTCTGGATGTTCTGCGTGTGGATCAGGTGCGGCGGCGGCTGCCCCCGCCGCCCTCGCTCATCTCGCGGGGAGGAGTGAAGGGGTCCGGTTGACCATCTGCTCGAGGCCCTGGCGCATGCGATTGCCGGTGGCGATCGCCTTGGCATCCCTGTCGGCGGCAACCCGTGCCTCGGCGGCACGTGCTTCCTCCGACACCAGCAGCATCGAGCGAAGCTTCATGAGTTGCGAGACCTGGGAGCCCGCGATGGCATTCGCGACCTGAAGCTGCCGTCCGTGGCCTTCCGCCTTGTTGCTGATGTTGGCGAGCCGCTGGATATTCTCGACGTCCGTATCCAGGGCATTCCTGTCCATCTCGAGAAGATGTGCCAGAGCGTCGTTGGCCGCCTTGCGTGCCCGGGAACCCTCGAAGCGGTTGGCGTCGAAGTCGATGCCGCCTATGGGATCGTCGTAGGCCTCGGCATCCTTGAAGTGGTCGACGAATTGTTCCGTGCCCTGCCCTGCTTTGATCTTTGCCAGGTGAGCCTGCATCTCGAATGGGACAGGAATGGTCACGTCCTCGCCCTTATTGATGGTCCAGTTGAATTCCGCATGGATATCCGTGTTGAACTGTATGTTCCTGTTGATTTCGGTGTTGATCTCGGTCAGCTGGGTCGTGGACTTATCGATGTTGTAAACCGTCGTGCCCTCCTCTGCGTTCCTGAGGGCATTCTTGATAAGTGTCAACTGGACATTCGCCGCGATACTCGAGGCCATCGTGGCTGTGTTGACGAATAGGTTGGCATCGTCCTTCACGAGAACGGCAGCGTGTGCGTTTCCAGCCGCCATCGTCAATGACACCGCAAGGGGAGCCAGCCTGAGCCCCGTCTTCACTGCTTTCATGGGTAAGTGCACCTTCGTAAGGTCCGGCGACAGCCGGGTTGAAAAAGCGGGTCAGTAGTCGAACGCGCGATAAGGCTTTTCGAACGTCAGGTCCTTGACGGCCATGACGTTGAAGCGATAACCGGGGCGGACGTTCAGTGTCGGAGCGATGTTCATGTTCTTCTCGATCATCTTGACCCCCACTTCTCCGATCTGCTGGGCGAGGTTCTGGCTCAGCAGCGCGGAATTGGACGAACCAAACGGATCGTTGCCGGGATTGGTCAGCGACGAGGTCAGGCCGGTGGTGATGCCGGACATGAGGATCGCGGACCCGAACAGGCGCAGGTAATGGCGGTCGACCTGGTCGGTGAAGCCGGCATAACCGGCGCTGTCCACACCTTCCATGGAGCCGATGTCGAAGGCCTTGCCGTCGGGGAAGACGATGCGCTGCCACGCGACGAGGACACGCGACTGCCCGAACACGACACGGTGGTTGTAGCGCCCGATCAGCCGGGAGCCCTGCGGAATCAGGCGGTGACGCCCGGTCGGCGTATCGAAGACGTCCTGGCTCACCTGGGCGATGATCTGCCCGGGCAGGTCGGAATTGATGCCCGAGATCATGGTTGCCGGAATCACCGATCCCGCACGGACTTCGAAGTCGGTGCGCGGCGCCTCCATCTCCGATCCGAGCAGCCAGCGATCCTTCTTCTTTCCGGCCTTCGACGGCTTGCGGTCGAAGGCAGCGTAATCGCCGTCGGCTGCCACCGGGATCCGGTTACCCTGTGCGCCGAAATCGGGACTTGCCGCCGCCTTCTTCTCGTCCTCGTCGTCAGGCTGCGAACCGCCCGATCCGCTCGCCTTGGCGCCGGCCGTCACGCCGGTCTTCGCCAGCATCGCCGTCTGGAACATCTTCATCCGTTCCTTTGCAAGGTTGCCTCGGCCTTCCACGTCCTCCTTCGACGTGCCACCGTCACGCGTCCCCGGCTGCGGTGGCATGTCCGGATCCGCGACGCGCGCGACCGGAAACGAGGCAAACCTTCCCTCGTCCGGATCGGGGACGAGGCCGGCCACCGCACCGCCCGCCAGCATCTGGTCGAGGAGCTGGCTGTTTTCGGGCAGCGCGCTCGACGTCTTCACCGGCGTCTTCGTGGTCTTGTTGCCGCCGCGCTGCAGCGCGACCAGGGCGACCAGAACGACGAACACGATCAGCACGCCGACGACGATGAGCAGCGGCATGTTGTTCACCCGTCGCACGCCGGCGGGCGCATCGCCCGGCCTCGGCAGCAGGTCGGCGTCGGCAATGGCGTCATCGGTACCGGGTCTTTGCTTATCCATGGCGCTCACTCCCGGCGTGCCCACGCGCCGCCGGGATAGGCACGGTTGCCGTCGACCACCCATAGACGGGACAAGGTCGTTTGCCCGATCTTCGCCGTGACGCGGTGCATGCTCCCCTCGATGGGCTCGACCTGGCAGTCGAAGCGCGTGCCCGGCCCGGCCTGGTCTTTCACGGTGAACCCGCGGCCGCGGAGCGCAGCCAGCAGGGCGGTGTCGAAGGCGCCGGACATCGGCCGTGCAGGAACCAGAGCGGTAGCCGTCGCCTCATACACCTCCGCCACGGCGTGCACCACGTCGGTCACGACGGCACGGCGGAGCGGGTCGACATCCGCCGCGGAGACCTGCGGCCGGATGGGGGCCGGCGCGCAACCCGCCACCAGCGCTGCCGCCAGCAAGGGAATGCAGGCCGCCCTCATCGGCGCCTCTCGATCGTGATCTTGCGCTGCCCGAGGCCGACGCCCGTAATGAGCACGGCCTTTTCGAACAGCGTATCGACGACGTAGCGCCCGTCCTGGACGCGGTAGTTCACCATGACTTCGTCGTCCTTCTTGAATACGCTGCCGCTGTCGCGAACCACCAGCAGCGTGGGCGCCTCGCCCTGGGAGAACGTGGAAGGCATCTCGATGATCGTCTTCACGCCGTCGTTGTAGACGCGGCTCGGCTTGAACGGCGCATTGCCGCTGACCCGGTAGCCGAAGTCGAGGTTGCCGAGGTATTCGTTCTTCGACGAAGGCGCCTCCGTCTCCTTGCGCGCCTGCGCCATGGCCGTGCGCTTCTTCACTGCCACCCACTTCGATTCCGCGGATTCCGGATAGGAAAAGGCGACACGGGGCATGTACTCGGTACGATGCGAGCGCAGGCGCAGGTGGTAGGTGCGCCTGTCGGTGGTCACCATGAGGGAGGTTTCGAGGCCCACGTCCAGCGGCTTGATGACAAGGTGCTGCACGGCTTCGTCACCCGCGCCGGACAGGGCCGGCTCGACCAGCCAGCGGACGGAATCGCCCAGGTTCACCGAGCTCACCTGTTCGCCGGGCTCCAGTTCCACGTCGCATACCTGGAGCACGGCGCAGACGATGCTCGGCTGCGACTGGCCATAGAGGAAACGGATCGTACCGTCCGGCCCCGGCACCGGCTTGACCGATGCGGAGGTGCTCGCGATCCATTTGCGCGAGATGTCGAGGCCCGCTTTTTCCTGGGCCGTGAGCTTCGGGTTGTCCGTCGAGAAGAACTGGTTGGCCAGTTCGGTCTCGGTGGTCGCGGCGGCGGCCGCGCCCGTCGCGAGCATCGCCGCGAAGGCGGCAAGAAGGGCTGCTTTCATTGATCGTGCTCTGTCAGAACTGCTTGGTCCAGGAGAAGTCGGAGATGTAGATGCCCAGGGGATTCAGGCGGATCTGGTCTTCGGTCGTATCGGGCGGCATGGGTTGGCTGTTCACGCTCAGCAGCGCGCGCATGCGGAAGGGCTTGCCCATGGGTTCGCCTTTGCGGGTTCGCGGCGTCTCGATCCAGTCCACCTGCCACGTGCTCGCCGTCTGGGGGATCGCCGTGACGATCTCGACATTCACGGTCTGCTTCTCGGCGCGCTTGAACGGATTGGTTTCCGGAGACCCGTTGAGGAAGGTGGTCATCTTGCGGGTTGCCGCGCTCCCGGACGGCATGTACGCATACAGCTTGAAGATCGAGCGGCGCTGCATGGCGATGTCCGGCGTCACCGTGCGGGCGTTCACGATGAACTCCGCCACCGCGGCGCGGACGATGCGCTGGTCCACCTTGTCGGCCTGCCTTGCCGGCGCCACCGCCATGGCTTCGCCAAGCTTGTTCACTTCCACGACATAGGGAACGAATTTCGACTGGCTGCCGATATAGACCACGCCGCCGACCGAACCGAAGGCGATCAGCAGGCTGATCAGCGCCATGGCCTGCCACAAGGTCCGCGAGGCGATCAGGCTGCCGACGTGCGAATTCCAGCTCCGTCGCGCATTCAGGTAGGGATGAGCGAGGCCCTGCGCTGCCGTGCCACCGCGGGCGGCGACTCTCTTCTTCTTCGATTTCATGATCAGACTCCGTAATCCGCGAGCCGCAAGCCCTTGAGCCGCAGCCAGTCATGGACCCAGGCCTCGCCATGGCGAGCCTCGAGGGTGCGGATGGTGGCGATGGATTCCTTGTCGGTGCTGCCGATGAACGCCAATGCCAGCGGCCCGAGGGCCAGGTCGTACAGGCGCCGGCCCTTGTCGGACATGTAGTAGTAGTGGCGTTTCTGCACGGCCGTGGCGAGGATCTCGATCTGGCGTGCGTTCAGGCCCATGCGCCGGTACAGCGCCGAGGCGTCGTCGTCCCTCGCGAAGGGATTCGGGAGGAAGATCTTCGTCGCCGTGGACTCCACGATGACGTCGAGGATGCCCGAGTTCGCCGCGTCCGAGAGGCTCTGCGTCGCCATCACGACGAGGCAGTTCGACTTGCGCAACACCTTCAGCCATTCGCGGATCTTCGCCCGGAAGACCGGATGACCGAGCATCAGCCAGGCCTCGTCCAGGATGATCGCGGCCGGCTGACCCTTCAGCGACGCTTCGATACGGCGGAACAGGTAGAGCAGCACCGGCAACACGTATTTGTCGCCGAGATTCAGCAGGTCTTCGATCTCGAAGACCGCGAAGTCGGAAAGGCGCAAGCCGTCGACGGCCGCATCGAGCAGGTGGCCCATCGTGCCGTCGGCCGTGTAGACCTTCAGCGCCTCGCGGATGGACTCGTCCTGGATCATGAGGACGAATTCCGAGAGCGTGGTCGCGCCGGACTGGTGCATGGACTGCAGCGCGCTGCCGATTTCGTTGCGCTGCGCCGGCGTGGTCTGCACGCCGTTCAGCGCCAGCATCGCATCGATCCACTCCTGCGCCCAGCCGCGGTCGGACTTCGTATCGAGGAATTGCAGCGGGCAGAAGGCCAGCGCCTCGTCGTCCCCCGCCACGTCGAAGTGAAGGCCGCCACAGGCCTTCGCCAGCGGATACAGGGAGCGCCCCTTGTCGAAGCAGTACAGCGACATGCCCTTGTAGCGGCGGAACTGCGCGGCCAGGATGCCGAGATGCGTCGACTTACCCGCGCCGGTGGGGCCGAAGATGAAGGTGTGGCCCAGGTCGTTCACATGCAGGTTCAGCCGGAACGGCGTGGCGCCCTGGGTCACGCACTGCATCAGGGCCGGCGAGTTGGGCGGGTACATCGGACACGGTGCTTCGGCGAGCCCGGTCCAGATCGTCGCGCTGGGCAGCAGGTCGGCGAGGTTCAGCGTGTTGATCTGCGGACGCCGCACGTTCTCCACGCCGTGGCCCGGGAAGCTGCCAAGCAACGCATCCATGGTGTTGATCGTCTCGATGCGGGCTGCGAAGCCGCGTGCGTTGATCGCCTTCTCGATCTGCCTCACCGATCGATCCAGGCGCGAGCGATCCTCGTCGGACACCACCACGACGCTCGTGTAGTAACCCTGGGCGACGAGGCCGCTGTTGATCTCGGCGATCGCCGCTTCGGCATCCTGCATCATCGAAAGGGCGTCGTAGTTCACGGCGCCGGTGTTCGTCTGGAAGATCTGGTCGAAGAAGCCACGGACCTTCTGCCGCCACTTCTTACGGAACTTCTCCATCTGCCGCAGCGCTTCGTGCGGATCCATGAAGATGAAGCGGTTCGACCAGCGATACTCGCTCGGCAGTTCCGCAAGCGAGGTGAGGATCCCGGGATAGGATTCCATCGGGAAGCCTTCGATCGCCACGACCTGCACGAAGCGGCGCCCGATGCGCGGCGCGACGCCCGCCCAGACTTCCTGTCCGCCAACCAGTGCGTCGATGTAGATCGGGTTGTCAGGCAGCATGATCGGATGATCGAGGCCGGTGACGCAGAACTGCAGCCAGCGCAGGAAATCGTCGTGGGTGATCTTGCGGCCTTCCTCGGTAATGCTTGAGTGGCCTTTCAGGCGATGCATGCGGAACACGCTCGACAGCCGGCTCTCGAAGCTCCGGCACTCCCGCTGGAAATCGTTGATGAGGCTGCGGGTCTGTTCCGTGCTGCCGATGACTTCCGCGTCGTCGTCGTCGAACATCATCTCCACGAACTTCCGCTGGGCGATCTGGGGCGGGAAGTACGTGAGCGTCATGACGAGGTAGCCCTCGTACGTGGTACCGAGGCTGTGGAACAGGCGGCGCCGCTCTTCGTCGATCGCCGCGGAGACGGGATCGGGGAAGTGCGACGCCGACGCCGCCGGGTACTCGCGCGCGGGACGGCGCACGGCATCCACATGCAACATCCAGCCGTTGCCCAGGCGCGAAAGCGCCTGGTTGATCCGCATCGAGGCAGTCTCTCGCTGTTCGTCGGTGCTGCTGGCCGCGTCGTCGCCCTCGAACATCCAGGCCGCCATGAAGGCGCCGTTCTTGCAGACGATGACGCCGTCGTCCACCACGGCCGCGTAATTGAGCAGGTCGGATACCGCCTGCCCGTGCGGCCGGCGGAAATCGAGCTTCGGCTCCGCGTCGAGCCGGCGGATGCGCAGCATCAGGAGAATGACGAGGACGGCGGTCACCGCCGCCATCCCCGCGATGATCCACGCCATCATCGGTACTGCCGCTCCTCTGCCGGTCCGTTGACGCGGAATGGCGTCGAGCGCGGCGCGTAATATTTCCTGTAGCGCCGCTGGCGCAGGTATACGTAGCGCATTTTCGGATCGGCCTTGGCCATGGCGCGGAACACCTGGAGCGCCCCGAACCAGAGCGCCAGGCCGAAAATCCCGGCCTTGAGCTCCTGCGCGGAGAAGACCAGCGCCGCGGCCAGGAGGCCTGCGAACATGACCAGCTCGCGGTCGCCTCCCAGTACCAGGCTGTCGCGGTTGCCGGCCCGCCGGATGGGGACGGTGCGGATGGCCATCACACCGTTCCCGGCTGGACCGCGTGGATCGCCAGAACTAATTTGCCACCACCACCGCCATCGCCGCCGGTGGTTCGTTCCCATCCCAGCAGGCGCACGATCGAACCTGCCTGGACAATGACGGCAATCACAAGAACGATGAAGACCATCGTGCGCATGAATCCGCTGATCTCGCCACCGAAGATGAGCATCGCGCCACAGCCGACGATGCCCGCGATGGAGATGACGAAGGGTACGGGTCCGGTGATCGAGTCGGCCAGGTGCTGCAAGCCCTCCTCGTACGGGAGACCGCCGCCCTCTCCGATATCCTCCACGGCAAGCGCAACGCCAGGAAACACGAGGGAAACGACGAGGAAGGCCAGGGCGACCGCCAGGCTCTTGTTGGTGCGAAGTGACTTGAGCAGGAATTTCAAGGGAGTTTCCTCTTGGGTATTCAAAGGTTGCGCAGCAGATAGCGTCCGTCCTCGTAGCCATCCACGGCGACGATTTCCTGGACGCGGCGGCCGCCGGGGGTACGCGCGATATGCACGAGCAGGTGCACCGCTTCGCCGATCAACGGCTCGATGGGCCGCGGGGCATCGCGATGCATGCTGACCAGCATCGCCAGGCGCGAAAGGCCTGCACGCGCGTCGTTGGCGTGGAGCGTGGCCGCTCCACCTTCGTGGCCCGTGTTCCAGGCCATGAGCAGGTCGAGCGCCTCGGGGCCGCGTACCTCGCCGACGAGAATGCGGTCCGGGCGCATGCGCAGCGACGTGCGCAGCAGCTGGGTCATGCCGACGTCGAACGACGTGCGGTACTGGACGAAGTTCTCGGCTGAGCACTGGATCTCGCCCGTGTCCTCGATGATGAACACGCGCTCGTCGCTGTTCGCATCCACCATCTCGCGGATGATCGCGTTGATCAGGGTGGTCTTTCCCGAGCCCGTGCCACCGGTCACGAGGATATTGCGGTGCGCATGGATCGCATGGAGCAGCACCTTCTGTTGCGCGTCGGTCATCGTCTCGCCCAGGACATAGTCGGCGAGGCTGAAGATGGCGATGGCCTTCTTGCGCAGGGCGAAGGTGGGCCCGCTGACGATGGGCGGAAGCTGCGCGGCAAAACGCGAGCCGTCGAGCGGGAACTCCGACTCCAGCACGGGGTTGGCCCGCGTGATCTCCTTGCCGTAGTATCCGGCCGTGGTCTTGATCACGGCCTCGGACTGGCTCGGGCGCATGCTGCCGATGCAGCGCATGCCCTCACCCAGTTTCTCCTGCCACAGGCGATGGTCCGCGTTCAGCATGATTTCGACCGTCTTCGGATCGTTGAACGCATTCATGAAGGTGTCGCCGAGGTCGCGCAGCAGTTTTTCGCGCGCGCGCTCCCTCACCACGGCGGTAGGACCGCCGGTCTGTGCCGCTTCCATATCTTTCCAACTCATGAGAACGCCGGCCCGACCGTCTTGGTCGCCGCCGCCGCTTGTTACCAGCGGGGTGCTTCCGCTTCCCGCGAAGATGAGGCCAGGGTCAAGCCGCTTTTTTCATGGCGAATCCTTCTGTCGCGTCGGAACACGGCGCACGCAGCGAACGGTGCATGCCGTGGTTTTCCAGCTGCTCGGTCGTCGCCGGCAGGTCGATGCGGCAGCTGCCGCCCTCCTCGTCGCCCCAGCTGACGGTCAGCCGCTTTCCGCCCAAGGCGCCGCGCGCGAAGATCTTGCTGCCCTGACCGACCACGCCCACCGCCTGCCCACTGTCGTCGAGCACCGAGGCGCCGAATGGCAGCGGACTTCCATCCGGCTGGGTGGCATGGATGAGCATCGACTGCGCCACGGAGGTCCGGTAGTCGAGGCGGGCGAAGGCGCCGGCGCGCGGTGCGACGGACGCGCTGGTGCTTTCCAGTTCCACGTCGTGCGAGGCCCCGCGAGGATCGATCGCCACCGTATTGAGCTGGTAGGGAAGCAAGCCGCGGATCACCGCATTGCCGCGGCGATCCAGCCGCGCGCCCGCGTGGCTCTCGATGCGCGCACCTGCAGCCCCGGGCGCGTGGACGATGGCATTCGTCTCACCGAGTTCCTGGGCAAGCGTGACGCCGTCGCGATGCGCCACGATGGCCCCGGTCGCGCCCAGGCCATATTGCGTGCTGCCTTGGCCGGAGCGCGCGACGGAGGCCCGGTAGTTGCCCGCATAGCTGCGGTAGGTGACGTTCGCGCTGCCCATGCCCGACGAGGATCGGGAACGGGATTCGGAACGTCCGGCCGCCAGCGTATACATCAGGTCTTCGTTGCCGGCGATCCGGCCATTCAGCCGCGCCTGCAGGCTGGCGTCGCCGCTGCCGTTGCGGTTGTAGGACGCGCTCAGGCTTGGCGACGCCGGCGCGGATCCCAGCGGTAGCGACAACGACAGGTACACGCTGGTGTCTGTTCCGTCGCGGCGGCCGTTTCCGAAGGAGCGGTCGCCAAACAGGTCGCCCAGGCGCGAACGCTGGACCGAAAGGTTATAGCTGAGCGAGCGCCAGCTGCTGCTGTAGCCGAGGGTGTAGCTGACGCCGCGGGAACGGGCGTCCCAGTAATCCACCACCGAGCCGACGAGCGACAGCTGGCCTGCACCGATGGCCTGAGCGATGTTGGCATCGAAGCGGCTTCGTTCGCCGCCCAATACCTCACCTGCCGTGCCGCGGTGGCTGCGTGCACGCAATGCGGCCGCATCCACGACGCCCAGATAGTCGCGCGTCGAAAAGCGCTGGCTCGCGATCCCGAAGTTGGTGCCCGTCGATGAGATCGTGCGCGACCAGCGCAGGCGGGTGCTCACGCCGCGGCGAATGCCCGCCTTGCGGAAGCCTGCGCGCGACCCGGTGACGTCGAGCGCCACGGCACCGAACGGCAGGTTCACCGCCGCGCCCAGCAGGCTTGAGGCGTAGCTGTTGGATAACGTGGTTCCGGCATATAGCGTCGCGTGGTTGATGACGCCGTGCTGCACCGTGCCCTGGAAGATGAAGGGCGTTTCGGCAACGCTCTGCTCGTCGACCTGACCTGCCCAGAGCGCGAAACGCGTGCTGCCCTCGCGCAGCATCTGCGGCACCGCGGTGTACGGCACCATGATGAGCTTCGTGCGGCCATCCGCTTCCGTGATGGTGACTTCAAGATCGCTGCCGTAGCCGGTCGGGTAGAGGTCGTCGATCTCGAACGCCCCCGGGGCCACGTTGCTGCTGTGGATGACGTATCCGTTCTGGCGGACCGTGACCTGGGCATTGCTCTCCGCCACACCGCGGATGACCGGCGCGTACCCGCGCTGCGATGCAGGCAACATGCGCTGGTCGCTCACGATGCCGACGCCGCGCACGCGCACGCTGTCGAGGATGTCGCCGCCCGTGTTGGATTCGCCCAGGGTCAACTGGGCGCGCGCATCCGTGAGGTCGTGCTGCGCGAAGATCTGGTTGTTCCGCCAGCGGCTGCCACCGTTGGAAACGGACAGTGATCCGCTCTGGCGGAGACGCCATCCACCCAGGTTGGCTCCCGCATTGAGGTTGACGAAGCTATCCGTCGACCGCCTGCCGTCACGCCGTACCTGAAAGGTATTGGCGTTGTAGTTCAGCATCGCGGCCTGCTCGCCCTGGTCCCAGAATTCCGGACTGACGTACCCGCGAACCCGCGAAGCGAGAAAGGCCTGCGGAATGCTGACGCGAAGGATCTGTTCCGAGTCGTCGAAATCCGTCGTCGCGCCTGGCACGTACGCCGAAAGGCCGCCGCAGAACGGCTTGTCGTCGAGCGGGGTGACCGACGCATCGCCTTTCGTCCGCTCGGCCAGCTTCCCGGTATCCAGACCGAAGCGGATGAGCATGTCGCGGTCGAAACAAGGCTGCGCGTCGTCGTGATTTTCCACCTGACGGAAGGCGATGTCGCGCGATCCCGGCAGGGGCTCTCCGTTGACCAGCACGCTCGGACGATAAATGCCCGGCAAGGTAGCGTTGCCCCGCTCGAAACGCGAGAGGTCGATGGCACCGTTGGCGGTGTGGATGAAGTCCGAATTGAACGCCGCGCGGGGACCGTACGGCTCCGGCAACGGCTCGGGATTCAGCGGATCGATGGCCGCCGCTTCGGCGATGGCAGGCCCCAACAGGGCGAGCGCCATGGCCAGGGGGCGGCGAGCCAGCCGGTTGCGTGGACGATGGATGGTCATGGGCCGTCGACCGTCTTGCTATGCGGCACGAAGCCGCCGTAGTCGTTGATGCTCTTGTAAGCGACGTGGACACGACCCGGGGGGATGGCCTGCGCAAGTTCACGCGTTATCGCGCCGAGCGGAGGAATGGAGAAAGGCTCGACTTCGATCTCGGTACCGCCGGCAAGAAGGCGAACTTCGTTGAGGGTGACGTGGAACGGGGTCGGATTGGCCACCGTGACACCGCCACCGGCGACGCGTTTCCAGGAGAGCTCTTCCGGCGACGCGTCCGCCGACCCCTTGAGCCCGTTCGGCCGGTAGAACATCTTGAGCCTGTAGCGAAAGGCGAGCTGTATCTTGTTTACGTCCTCTTCCATCCTCGGCTTCGGCGGCACTTCGAGCACGTTGATCCAGAAGACCGATTCGCGGTCGGCGGGAAGTTCACCCCCGGTGTACGCGATGCGCAGCGTCTGCGACTTGCCGGCTTCGACGCGCGAGATGGGCGGGGTCAGGTTGAATGGCACGTCGACGTGTTCGGGTGTCGACTTGTGATCGCCATCGTCGATCCATGCCTGGGTCAGGCTGGGTGCCTTGCCGACATTGCTCACCTTGACCGTGATTTCCCTGGCGCCGGCGGCATAGACGTAGCGCGTTCCGTTCATCACGATGCTCGCCGATGCGGTTCCGGCGGCACCCGTGGCGACGACGACAGCCCATAGGCAGATGCGGCGGCTGGCTTTGCGGATCGTTCCTTGCATGATTCGGTACTTCCTATGCACTGCTGTCGATCGCCGGCATGCGCCGGCGATCGAGGTCTTTCTTACGGTTCGAAACGCACCGAATAGGTCACGGAGCTGTTCGCCGTACCCGCGGTGACGGCGCCGATGCGCTCGAAGGCCGCGGTATGCAACAGGACCGCCTGGTTGTCGACGACGGTTTCCTTGATCGGATTCTGGTCCGCGTCCCAAGGATTGATCTTGTTGCCGTCCTTGTCGAACAGACGGAACTGCACGCCCTGGGCCGTACCGGTGGTGATGAGGCCACCCGTCAGCGGATCCACCGTCGATCCGGGCTCGAAATGCGCCCACACCTTGGTGCCATTCGTGCACGTGGTCTCGCCGGGCTCGCCGATGAAGATGCGCATGCCGGTGAGGCCTGCGTTGTCGCCGACCCTCGGCATGTCACCGGCATTCACGCCGTCGATGTTCACGGTGAAGTCCGGACTGCCGCCCTGCTCGCCGCCGCTGATGGTGCAGCTCACGGTGCTGATCGAACCCGTGAAAGTAATGGTACCGGTGGTTGCAAAGGCGGCCGGAGCCGCCAGCCCTGCAATGAGCAGGGCCGAGGTGATTGTCTTGAGGTTCATCCGATTACCTTGTTACGTTCTAGGAAAGCAACGACCCGTTGGGCCGTCGGCCTGGGGAGGCACGGGGCCTTCCCCCGTGCTCACGCAGCCGAGTGCCCGAACTACGCGAGCCGGGAAAGTGTGTCGGATTTCGCCTACAAGCCAAATAGAAGTTTGCTCAAAAATCTGACTTTCTTTCAGAAGTTCGAAGCGTCTCGCAATTTGCGAAAGTTGCCGGCGTTCTCATGAAAGCTGCTCCCGATTGTGTTATCGGAAGCGCCTCGTCACGCGTTACTGCCCGATGTTGCGCAGCGCCTTGCCGCTCATGAGGTTCCGTTCGATCTGCTCGAGCGTCACGTTCTTGGTTTCGGGCACGAGCCAGAAAGTCAGGCCGATGAAGAGCGCATTGAAGGCGGCATACAGCCAGAAGGTATGCGCATTGCCGATGCCGTTGAGCAGGCTGAGGAAGGTGGCGCCAACGATCATGTTGACGATCCAGTTCGTGAACGTGGAGCAGGCGATGCCGAAGTCGCGTCCCTTGAGCGGCTGCACCTCGGCGCAGATGGCCCAGATCAACGGCCCGGCGGACATGGCGAAACCCACGATGAAGAAGAGGAGCATGCCCACCGTCAGGAGCTGCTCGGCATGCGAGCCGATCCCCAGCGCCATCATCGTGCCGACCGAGCCAAGGCCCACCACCATCATGGCGAAGCCGGCGTAGAGGATCGGCTTGCGGCCCAGGCGGTCGACGAAGGCGAGCGCGATCAGCGTGGCGAGCATGTTCGTGAGGCCAACGATGGCCGTGAACCACATCTGGGCCTGCGTGTCGTAGCCCATCTCCTTGAAGATGCGCGGCGCGTAGTACATCACCACATTGATGCCGGTGAGCTGTTGCATCACCTGCAGCAGCACGCCGAGGCCCACCGAGCGGCGGAAGTTGGGATTTTCGCGGAACATGCTGAAGCCGTGCTGGCGTGTCTTCAGCTGTTCGTCGATATCGGCCATCTCGCGCCTCACTACCGCATCGTCGCCGCACAGCTTAGTCAGCACCGTTTCCGCTTCCTTCCGCCGGCCCATCAGCAGGAGCCAGCGCGGACTGTCGGGGAGGAAGAAGAGACCGACGAGGAAGAGCAGGCCAGGTGCGGCGATGATGCCGAGCATCCAGCGCCAGTTGCCGCTGCTGCTGAAGGCCGTGTCGGAGAGGAAGGCCAGCAGGATGCCCGTGGTGATCATCAGCTGGTAGGCGGAGATCATCGCGCCGCGGATGCGTTCGGGCGCCACCTCGGCAAGGTATAGGGGCGCGGTGAAGGCCGCGATGCCGATGGCCAGGCCGAGCACGAAGCGCGCGACGATCAGGATCGTCGCCGTGCCCGCCACCGCACAGAACAGCGAGCCGGCGACGAACAGCACGCCGGCGAGCATGAGGGAGCGTTTGCGTCCCAGTGCTGCCGACATCCATCCGGCGCCGACCGAGCCGACGGCCGCGCCGGCCATCATCGCGCTGACGATCCACTCGATGACGCTGTCGGTGACCTTGAATTCCGCCTGGATGAACTGGGTGGCGCCGGAGATCACGCCGACGTCGAGGCCGAACATGAGGCCAGCCAGCGCGGCAAGGATGCAGGTGGTGACGATGGCTGCCTTGGGGTGGGCAGCCTTTACTTCATTCTTCGCAACGTCCATCAGGGGTCCTTTGGGAACGGTCCGGGCAATTGGATGCCGTGGCATGTATCGAGGTCGTCAATTCAGGCGGCTGGCGCCCAGGGGTCGTAACTTCCGAAGTACCAGAGGTGGCCTTCCGGATCGCGGGCGGAGTAACCGGCGCCACCGTATTCCTTCTCTTCGTACCCGTCGACGATGACGGCGCCCGCATGGCGCGCCTTCTCGTAGTGAGCGCGCACGTCCTCCACGATGACGCAGGGACACTGCGTCTCCATGCCGCCGACGTCGTCCGGCTGCACGATGTACTGGCTGAAGGCGGTGTCGTTGCGCGCCGAACCGAGCATGATCATGCCGCCGCGATAGGTGAGCTGTGCATGGTCGACGATGCGGGGATCGTCGGCGTTCCTGTACACGGCCTGTGCGTGGAAGCCGAACGCGGAACAGAGGAAGTCGATCGCCGCGAGGGCGTCCTTGTAACGGAGACACGGAATGATCGTGCTGTTCATGGCTGGGGTCCCCTCCCGTGGAACCCCCTACGTTACCCCCGAACCCGGTCCGTGAACACGGCTCCTGCTACTCGAGCAGCCCGACGACCAGCTGGCGCGAGTCCGTCCGTCCCTGGCTGTCCACCACCCGGACAAGGAACCGTCCGGCACGCTCGGGCGCCCACATCAGTGGCTGGCCGTTGGGCACGCTGCCCAGGTAAGCATCGTCGACGAACCAGTACAGGGTCTGCGACCCGGCATCGGCCGTGGCGGTGAAAGCAATCCGCTCGCCGCCCAGCCGCGACACGCGTACCTGGTAACTGCTGCCCTTCAGGGGCGAGGTGATCCGGGGCGGATCGCCCCCGGGCTGTCCCCCGTCCTGGCAATCCGGCAGAGCCGGCGGCGTGCGGCGCGGCATGCCCGCCTGGGCGAATACCCGTGCCAGGTCGGAAGGCCAGTACTCGTAGACCTCGATTCGCGTCCGCTGCGGATCGTAAGGCGGGCACGCGGGCTTCCCCGTGGCGGCATCGATGACCACCGGCCGGTGCACGTCGCTTACCCGGATGGGCGATTTGCCCGGAATGAACCAGGTACTGCCGACCTGCGGGCACCACCTGTTGGGAAGATCGCCGCTGGCGAGGCAGACCGGCACGCGGCGCAGGTTCGGCGGGTTTCGCCGGACCGGCTCGGCGAGGCCGGGACGCTCGGCGCGCAAGGCATCGGCAATGCGGAAGAACAGCGGTGCCGCCGCGTCGATGCCCACGAAGGCCGGGTTTCCCGCGCCGTCGAAGTTGCCGATCCACACCACAAGCACGTAAGGTCCGAAGCTGCCCGCGGTCCACGCATCGCGGAAACTCCATGACGTCCCGGTTTTCCAGTACACCGGAAGGCGCGAGGGTTGCGTCGCGACATCGTCGGGACGCGGGTTCTGGCGCAGGATATCCATCACCATGAAGCTCGCCTCCTCGCTCAGGAGACGCGTACCGCGTGTCTTCGGCGCGTCCTGGAGCAGGCGCAGCGGCCGCAGCTCGCCGCGGTTGGCCAGCATGGCGTAGAGGCCGCCGAGTTCCTGCATCGTGACTTCGCCGCCGCCGAGGACCAGTGCCAGGCCGTAGTGCTGCTCGCTGGCCATGCGCGAGATACCGGCATCGCGCAGGAACTGGTAGAGATTGGGCGAGGCGAGCTTCGCGGCGATCTGCACGGCGGGAATGTTGCGGCTGCGCACCAGGGCCTGCGTCGCGGTCACCGGACCGAGGAAATGACCGTCGAAGTTTTCCGGCGTATAGGGACCGAAGGCGGACGGTACGTCGCGCAGCACGGTTTCCGGATGAAGCACGCCCTGGTCGAAGCCCAGCGCATAGATGAAGGGCTTGAGCGTCGAACCTGGCGAGCGCTTCGCCAGGGTGCCATTGACCTGGCCCTGGATCGCTGCGTCGAAGTAGTCCGCCGACCCGACCATCGCCTTCACTCCCATGTCGCGCGTGTCGATCAGGAGCGCCGCGGCGTTGCGTATGCCGCGATCGCCACTGCGTTCCACGTATTGCCGCACCTGCCGTTCGAGGGTGTGCTGCAGGCCGAGGTCGAGCGTCGTCGCGACGCGCATCTCGTCGCTGCCGTCGAGGCGACGCTCCGCCAGTACCTGCTCGACGAAATGCGGCGCTTCGAACGGCAGGCGGGACAGCGGACGCAGCCGCAAGGGCAGGTCGAACAGCGGGCGCGCCGCGGCATCCGCGGGGTGTTCGGCTATCCAGCGGGAGAACAGGCGGTCGCGCGATGCCTTCAGCGCCTTGTCGATCACCGCCACGCCGTCGACCCGCCCGGGCAGGCCGCGTGCCGGCTCCTGGGGGATCACGGCGAGGGTCAGGGCCTCCGGCAGGCTGAGTCGCGCCGGCGCCTTGCCAAAATAGGCGAGGCTCGCGGCACCGGCGCCTTCCACGTTGCGGCCGAACGGCGCGGCATTGAGATAGGCCTCGAGGATGTCGTGCTTCGAGTGGAACAGTTCGAGCTGGAGCGCCCGGCCCACCTGCACGATCTTGCCACCCGGGCTGCGCGTGTCCAGGCGCCACATGAGGCGGGCCAGCTGCATCGTGATGGTGGAACCGCCCTGTGGATGATGGCCCCGCGCATACGTCATCCATGCGCCGCGCAGCAGACCCCAGGCGCTTACCCCCGGATGCCAGCGGAAACAGCGGTCTTCGTGGAGCAACACCGCATCGACCATGGCCGGCGACATGTCCTCGAGCGGCACCCACAGGCGATAGCGCTGGTCGCTCGCGAGGGTAAGGCGCAGCAGATGGCCATTCGCGTCATAGACAGCCGTGGACGATGGAAACGACGCGCGCAGCGGCTCGTGCGGCCAGAGCCGGCACCCGATCAGGATGCCGGCGAGGATCAGCAGCGCGGCAAGCGCGTTATGCCAGCGGGGAAGACGCAGCCTCAGGGTTTACGCTCCACCGTCAGCGCGCCGCCGCCCGGTGCGCGCGCCTGCACGCTGCGGTCGTACAGCGACTGGGCCAATGCAGGCGGTATCACGAACCTGCCGGCATTCGTGGCCTTGATGCGGTAGACGAATTCCTGCACGTCGCGGCTCGCGTAACCGTAGACCACGACCCGGTCCTCGCGCACGTCGGCATAGTCAGGCTTCCAGGTGGACTCCGGGTTGCCGATCGGCGAACGCCAGGCCGGCGCGTCTTCGGGCTCCGCCCCGCCTTCCTCACTGCCCTCATCGCCCTCATCGCCCTCCGCGGAGGATTCGTCGGAGCGCTGCGAGGGTGCTACGGCCGGGGCGGGCGGTGCCGTGTCGAGCACCGGCTCGAAGCCGCCGGGCAGCAGATCGACGATGGCTACGTCGGCGACACCGTCATCCTTCGTGGCGCGAATGCGCACGTGCACGTCGACCTCGTCGCCCGTTTGCACGGTATCGACCGGCTTGCCGTCAAGCGTGGTGTAACTGCGGGTGATCTCGAGCCCGTCCTTGCGAACCTCGGTCGACGGCCTGCGGTCGAAACCGGTCTGGGCCACGCCATACCAGGCCGTCGTATCGGCATCGTTGACCAGGCGAAGCCGCTGCGTACCGGCGGACCAATGCGCATCGAGGATCGAACCCTTGGGAGCGCCCACCGGCGTCACCGTGCCGTTTGCGGCCACGGCACCGATGGAAAGCTTCGCCGTGTCGCCGCCGCCATCCTTCGCCCAGGCATCCAGCGCGAGGATGATCATGCCCGACGACAAGGTGTTGTAGTGGCCCCTGCCCAGCGGACGCACCAGGTTCTCGATC